>JAXJBF010000039.1:0-11952 GCA_036303105.1 Peptococcaceae bacterium
CGAAGGGGACACACCTGTAACCATCCCGAACACAGAAGTTAAGCCCTTCAGCGCCGACAATACTTGCTACTCTTTTGCTGGGAAGATAGGTCATTGCCAGGATAGGATGAAAGGCGTTCCGCAGATGATGCGGGACGTCTTTTTTCGTGTGTAAAATGGATTTTGGTTAAATTTACATGAAAATCATATTTTCTTTTAACTTTCTATTGACAAAATGTTCGTTTTGCACTAAACTTGATTAGCTATTGTTATAATGGTATCCTTGACGGTATACTATTGTTTGATATTATTGTCGTAAGCAGCTTCGTCTATAGTTTTAGTAAGGGGTGAACGCTTTGGTTGAATTAAGCAGCCATGCATTGACAAAGCGACATAGTTTTTCCAAGATCAAAGAAATCATGGAGATGCCGAATCTGATCGCAATCCAGCGTAATTCCTATCATTGGTTTCTTGATGAAGGGTTGAAGGAAACATTTGAAGAAGTCTCTCCAATCACGGACTTTTCAGATACGCTTCAGCTTGAGTTTTTGACTTCAAGTTTTGGTGAACCAAAGTATAGTGTGGAAGAATGTAAAGATCGTGATGCCACCTATGCTGCGCCATTGCGTATTAAGGTACGTTTGCTCAATAAGGAGAGCGGCGAAATTAAGGAACAGGAAGTCTTTATGGGGGACTTCCCACTTATGACGGAACAAGGTACATTTGTGATCAATGGGGCTGAACGTGTCATTGTTAGCCAGTTGGTGCGCAGTCCTGGTGTTTATTATAATCGTGAAATAGATACAGCCGGCAAAGCCTTGTATGGTTGCACAGTTATTCCAAACCGTGGGGCTTGGCTAGAGTTAGAATCAGATGCTAACGATGTTATGTATGTACGTCTTGACCGTACGAGGAAGCTTCCTGCAACTGTATTGCTTCGTGCTTTGGGATATGGTCATAATGATGATATCTTGGCATTGTTCAATAATGACGAGTTGATTAATCCTACAATCGAAAAGGATACAACATCTAATGAACCAGAAGCGTTGATTGAAATTTACAAACGTTTGCGTCCTGGTGATCCTCCAACGGTTGACAGCGCACGCAATTTGATTCACTCCCTGTTTTTTGATCACAAGCGCTACGATTTAGCGAAAGTTGGTCGCTATAAAATCAATAAAAAGCTTGGCCTTGATGTGGACAAGCATGTCAAAAACCTGACGCTCGATGATATTTTGGCAGCATATCGCTATATGTTGTCTCTTATGCACGGTGCTGAGGGGTATACTGTAGATGACATTGACCATTTGGGTAACCGCAGAATCCGCAGTGTAGGGGAACTTTTGCAGAATCAGTTCCGTATTGGTTTGACACGCATGGAACGAAATGTGCGTGAACGTATGACAACACAAGACCCTAATGAGGTAACGCCACAGAGCTTAATCAATATTCGTCCTGTTGTGGCTAGTATTAAGGAATTCTTTGGCAGTTCCCAGTTGTCACAGTTTATGGATCAAATCAATCCATTGGCTGAATTGACTCATAAACGCCGTTTGTCTGCCTTGGGGCCTGGTGGTTTGAGTCGTGAACGTGCAGGGTATGAAGTACGAGACGTTCACCATTCACATTACGGTCGTATGTGTCCTATCGAAACGCCTGAAGGTCCAAACATTGGCTTGATCAACTCTCTGGCTACTTATGGGCGTATTAATGAGTATGGGTTTATCGAGACGCCATATCGTAAAGTTAATGATTGCCATGTTACAGATGACATTGAGTATTTAACAGCTGATGTTGAGGAAAAATTCACCATCGCACAGGCTAATACTGAGTTGGATGAAAACAACATGATCATTCCTGAAAAAGTCGATGCGCGTCATGGTGAAGAAAACATCGTTATTGAAAAAGAAAAAGTAGAATACATGGACGTGTCGCCAAAGCAGGTTGTTTCCATTGCAACGGCGTTGATTCCGTTCTTGGAACACGATGACGCAAACCGTGCATTGATGGGTACGAACATGCAGCGTCAGGCAGTTCCGCTGCTTGTCACTGAAGCACCATTTGTCGGTACTGGTATGGAATATCGTGCAGGCTATGACTCTTGTGTATTTGCTATTGCGAAACATAGTGGTATTGTTAGCTATGTTTCTGCTGATGAGATTCATGTGCGCGGCGATGGCGGCGAACGTGATGTTTATAAACTGACAAAATTCAAAGGTTCCAACCAGGGCAGCTGCATTAACCAACATGTTCTCGTTTCTAAGGGACAGCATGTCAATGCCGGGGACATTCTTGCAGATGGTCCTTCTACATCTAATGGTGAATTGGCATTGGGCCGTAATGCATTGATTGCTTTCATGAACTGGGAAGGTTACAACTACGAAGATGCTGTTCTGATTAGTGAACGTCTGGTTAAAGAAGACGTTTACACTTCCATTCACATTGATGAATTTGAATGTGATTCTCGTGATACCAAATTAGGGCCAGAAGAAATCACACGTGATATTCCAAATGTGGGTGAAGATGTTCTGAAGAATCTTGACAACCGAGGAATTATTCGCGTTGGTGCAGAGATTCGTGCCGGGGATATTTTGGTTGGTAAAGTTACTCCAAAAGGCGAAACAGAACTGACAGCGGAAGAACGTTTGCTGCGTGCTATTTTTGGTGAAAAAGCGCGCGAAGTTCGTGACACGTCGCTGCGTGTTCCTCATGGTGGCAGTGGGATTGTCGTTGACGTAAAAGTATTTACACGCAAAGATGGCGACGAGTTGTCTCCTGGTGTTAATGAAGTCGTTCGCGTTTACATTGCGCAAAAACGTAAAATTTCGCAGGGCGATAAAATGGCAGGGCGTCACGGGAACAAGGGGGTTGTTTCTCGCGTTCTTCCTGAATGTGATATGCCATTCTTACCAGATGGTACCCCGGTCGACATTGTACTGAACCCATTGGGCGTACCTAGCCGTATGAACATTGGTCAGGTATTGGAAGTTCATCTTGGGATGGCAGCCAAGGCGCTGGGATTGCACTTTGCAACAAGCGTATTCGATGGTGCGAGCGAACATGACATCGGTGATATGCTTGAAAAGGCAGGATATGATCGCAGTGGTAAATTTGTGCTGCGTGATGGACGTACGGGTCGTCCTTTTGATAACCCTGTTACGGTTGGTTATATGTATTACCTCAAGTTGATGCACTTGGTTGATGATAAGATCCATGCGCGTTCTATTGGGCCATATTCTCTTGTCACGCAGCAGCCTCTGGGTGGTAAAGCTCAGTTTGGCGGTCAGCGCTTTGGGGAAATGGAAGTATGGGCATTGGAAGCTTATGGTGCATCACATACTTTGCAGGAAATGCTTACCGTTAAGAGTGATGACGTCGTTGGACGTGTTAAGACATACGAAGCAATTGTGAAAGGTGAAAATTTGCCTGAAGCTGGCGTGCCAGAAGCATTCAAGGTATTGATGAAAGAACTGCAGTCTCTTTGCCTGGATATTCGCATCCTTGATGAAGATAACAATGAAATTGATATGTCTGATGATGACGATGAATTTGAAGAGCAGCCAAAAGATTTTGCTGCTCACCAGCATGTACATGATGCAGACAGTGATGGCGACCATCGTGGAGATGAAGTTGTTGATGTGAACACCGATGATGAATCTTTCGATGAGGAGCCACCTGCTGACGAAGATTTTTCCCTTTTTGAAGAAGAGGGAGATTTTGATGACGATGATGATCTTTTTGTCATCGCCGATGATAGTTTAGACGACTGATACCGTTCGATTTAGAAGGGAGCGTCTCTTTTGGGAAACATCAATAAAGTCGATCATATTTCGATTAATCTGGCCAGTGCGGAAGTCATCCGTAGCTGGAGCAGTGGTGAAGTAAAAAAACCAGAAACCATCAATTATAGAACTCTCAAACCAGAACGTGATGGTTTGTTTTGCGAGCGCATTTTCGGGCCAATGAAAGACTGGGAATGCAGCTGTGGTAAATATAAACGCGTACGTTTTAAAGGTGTTATCTGCGATCGTTGCGGCGTTGAAGTTACTCGCTCAAAAGTACGTCGCGAACGTATGGGGCATATTGAACTTGCTGCTCCATGCACCCATATCTGGTATTTCAAGGGGATTCCAAGCCGTATGGGGCTCATTCTCAATATGAGCCCACGTCAGCTTGAACGTGTCATTTATTTTGTTTCCTATATCGTCATTGATCCGGGCGATGTAGATGAATTGAGCAAATATCAGATTCTTAGCGAAAGTGAATATCGCGATATGCGTGCTCAGTATGGTAATCGTTTCCGTGCGGGCATTGGTGCGGAAGCTGCCAAAGAATTGCTTGAAGAAATTGATCTTGACAAACTGAGTGCTGAGCTTCAAGAAGAAATTAGAAATAGTAGTGGACAGCGTCATGTAAAAGCTGTACGTCGCTTTGAAGTCGTTGAAGGTATGCGCGCTTCTGGCAACAATCCAGCCTGGATGGTACTTGATGTGCTGCCAGTTATCCCACCGGATATTCGTCCAATGGTCCAATTGGACGGCGGCCGTTTTGCAACCAGCGATTTGAACGATCTTTATCGCCGTGTGCTTAACCGCAATAATCGTCTGAAGCGTCTTTTGGATCTTGGAGCACCTGATATCATTGTGCGCAATGAGAAGCGTATGCTGCAGGAAGCAGTAGATGCTTTGATTGACAATGGTCGTCGTGGACGTCCTGTTACAGGACCAGGCAACCGTGCTCTGAAGAGTTTGTCTGATATGCTGAAAGGGAAACAGGGGCGTTTCCGTCAGAACCTTTTAGGGAAACGTGTTGACTATTCTGGTCGTTCTGTTATCGTTGTGGGTCCAGAACTCAAGATGCATCAGTGTGGTCTGCCAAAAGAAATGGCAGTTGAATTGTTTAAGCCATTTGTCATGCGTAAATTACTGCAAGATGGTACTGCTCATAACATCAAGAGTGCAAAGCGTATGGTTGAACGCTTCGATAACGCAATTTGGGATGTTTTGGAAGATGTAATCAAGGATCATCCAGTATTGCTGAACCGTGCACCGACGCTGCACAGATTGGGGATCCAGGCGTTTGAGCCAGTTCTCGTAGAAGGGCGTGCACTGAAGCTGCATCCACTGGCTTGTACGGCATATAATGCTGACTTTGACGGTGACCAGATGGCTGTTCACGTGCCGTTGTCTACTGAAGCACAAGCAGAAGCACGCATTCTCATGCTTGCAGCAAATAATATTTTGAACCCTAAGGATGGTCGTCCTGTTACTGTTCCAACCCAGGACATGGTATTGGGAAGTTATTACATGACCATTGTTCGCGAAGATGCGCTTGGTGCAGGGAAGTATTTCTGCTCTCCAACGGAAGCGCAGCTGGCTTATGATTCTGGTGCTATCCATTTGCAAGCACCAATTCATGTGCGTATGGACAATGGTGAAATTATTGAAACAACAGTTGGACGTATTATTTTTAATAATCCAATTCCAGAAAAAGTGCCATATATCAATGAGGTTGTAGGCAAAAAGAAATTGGGCAACATTGTTGATGCTTGCTTCCGAGCATACGGTGCAAGTGGTACCGCGCATATGCTGGATGGGATAAAGGCGCAAGGCTTTAAATATTCCACACAGTCAGGGATTTCCATCGGTTACATGGATATGGACATTCCTGAAAGCAAACAAGCGATGCTGGATGATGCAGAAGCAAAAGTTGACCGTATTGAAACCAAGTTTCGTCGCGGTTTAATTACCGATGACGAACGTTATAAACTGGTTATCGAGGTGTGGACAAAGTGTACCGATGATATTGGTAATGCTTTGCTTGCAAACCTTGGCAAATTTAACTCCATCAATATGATGGCGACATCTGGGGCCCGTGGTAACAACCAGCAGATTCGTCAGCTGGCTGGGATGCGTGGCTTGATGGCTGACCCATCTGGTAAAACCATCGAGATGCCTATCAAAGCAAACTTCCGTGAAGGCTTAACGGTGTTGGAATACTTCATTTCTTCACACGGTGCACGTAAGGGGTTGGCCGATACTGCATTGCGTACTGCCGACTCGGGTTATTTGACACGTCGTCTCGTAGACGTGGCGCAAGATGTCATCGTACGAGAAATTGACTGTGGCACTGAAGCTGGCTTGGTGGTTCGCGCTATCATGAATGGCACTGAAACCATCGAACCGCTCTGGGAACGTGTTGCTGGACGATATCTTGCAGATGATGTGCTTCATCCAGAAACTGGCGAGATCCTTGCTCATCGTAATGATTACATTAGTGATGATGAAGCCAAGGCTATAGAAGCTGCTGGTGTAAAAGAAGTACGCATTCGCAGCGCATTGACCTGCCGCAGTCGTCACGGCGTGTGCAGTAAATGCTATGGTCGTAACTTGGCAACTGGTGTTGTTGTCGACGTTGGTGAAGCAGTTGGTACCGTCGCAGCACAATCCATCGGTGAACCAGGGACTCAGCTCACCATGCGTACTTTCCATACCGGTGGTATTGCCGGTGGCGATATTACTCAAGGTTTGCCTCGTGTTGAAGAATTGTTTGAAGCACGTCGACCAAAAGGGCAGGCTGTTATCACTGAAGTGGATGGCCGTGTATCCATTGGTGAAAATAAAGGTCGCACTGAAGTTACTGTTATCACTGATAATGGCGAAGCGCATGCTTATGTTATTCCATTTGCAGCACATTTGGCTGTTATGGAAGGGCAGACGGTTGAAGCTGGTCAGGAATTAACAGAAGGCTCCATCAATCCGCAGGATTTGTTAATGATCAAGGGCCCACTTGGCGTCCAGGAATATTTGCTGCGTGAAGTGCAGAAGGTTTACCGTCTGCAAGGGGTTGATATCAACGATAAGCATATCGAGGTCATGGTTCGTCAGATGATGCGCAAGGTTAAGGTCGAAGAAATTGGTGACAGTCAATTCTTAGCAGGCAGCCAGGTTGATATCATCGATTTTGACGAAGAAAATGAACGCCTCGAAGCAGAAGGCCTCCGCCCAGCTGTTGGTGAAATTCAGCTTCTTGGTATCACAAAGGCGGCATTGGCAACCGACTCCTTCTTGTCGGCGGCATCTTTCCAGGAAACGACAAAAGTTCTCACCGACTCTGCTATCAAGGGTAAAAACGATCACCTTATCGGTTTGAAAGAGAACGTTATTCTTGGTAAGCTCATCCCGGCAGGGACTGGCATGCGTCATTATCGTCGCATTGAGCTGGAGGGTAAAGCGTACGAAAGTCCATATGATCAGGTCGTCGATGCCATCTCTGGTGAATATGCAGAAGATGGTGAAGGTAGCCAGCCAGTGGCCGTTGAGCCAATTGAAAAGAAGAAAGACGATCGTCCAGTATTTATTTAAAGAGTTAGGATAATATCGTAAGAGAGAGCACAATCATTTCGATTGTGCTCTTTTAATTTTTACATGAACTTAATGATAATATTCATCACGAAAAAGGCTTTAGAACGGTCTTTTACGGAAAGGACACACCGGGTAACGTTGATATAAATTTTTCAAAAAAGCATTGACAATCATTGTCTCTCATGATATATTCTTAATTGTGTTTGTCGAAGGTTCCCGGATGAATGCAGGGAAACCTACCGTTCACAAGCATGGGAGTCGTCAGACAAACAAAATCATTTTGATACTGCCGCTGCGATCTTGCATCAACGTGCAGTCAGTCCTGACGAAAACATATTTTTATAAGGAGGTGGCAGTATGCCAACAATCAATCAGCTGGTAAACAAAGGAAGACAGTCCAGTCGTAAAAAATCTACTACTCCTGCACTGCAGAGCAACCCACAGAAGAGAGGTCTTTGCACCAGAGTGTACACTACGACCCCTAAGAAACCTAACTCTGCACTTCGCAAAGTTGCCCGTGTTCGTTTGACCAATGGCACCGAAGTAACTGTTTACATTCCAGGGATCGGTCATAACCTGCAGGAACACAGCGTTGTACTGGTACGCGGTGGGAGAGTACGTGACCTTCCAGGGGTACGTTATCATCTCGTAAGAGGTACCTTGGATGCAGCAGGCGTTAACGACCGTAGACAGTCCCGTTCTAAATATGGCACCAAGCGCCCTAAGTAATTAAAGGGCATAGAATAAAAACTTAAGGATGGAAACAGTGAAAGGAGGCACTCATGTCCAGAAAAGCTAGAGCTCCAAAGAGAGAAGTACTCGCTGACCCAATTTACAACAGCAAGCAAGTAACCAAGCTGATCAATCAGATTATGCTTGATGGTAAAAAGGGTGTAGCTGAACATATCGTATACAGCGCATTTGATATCATCGCTGAAAAAACCGGAAATGAAGCCATTGATGTTTTTGAAGAAGCTATGAAAAACATCATGCCAGTGCTTGAAGTTAAAGCCCGTCGTGTTGGTGGTGCGAACTATCAGGTACCTATCGAAGTACGTGCAGATCGTCGTCAGACCCTTGGTCTGCGTTGGTTGGTAACCTTCGCTCGTAAGCGCGGTGAAAAAACCATGGATGTACGTCTCGCTAACGAAATCATGGATGCAGCCAACAATACTGGCGGCGCTGTGAAGAAGAAAGAAGAAACCCACAGAATGGCTGAAGCTAACAAGGCTTTCGCACATTATCGTTGGTAATCAATTACTTAAAATATCGACTATTATTATAAAGGAGGATTATCAGTGGCAAGAGAATATTCGCTCGAAAATACTCGTAACATTGGTATTATGGCGCATATCGATGCAGGTAAGACAACCACCACAGAACGTATTCTGTATTATACCGGTCGTTCTCACAAGATTGGTGAAGTTCATGATGGCGCTGCTACCATGGACTGGATGGAACAGGAACAAGAACGTGGGATTACCATTACATCTGCAGCAACAACGACCCACTGGAAGGGTAAACGTATTAACATCATTGACACCCCAGGGCACGTAGACTTCACTGTCGAAGTTGAACGTTCCTTGCGTGTATTGGATAGTTCTGTTGCAGTTTTCTGCGCTGTTGCCGGTGTACAGCCACAATCCGAAACCGTATGGCGTCAGGCTGTACGTTACAACGTTCCACGTATTGCTTTTGTCAATAAGATGGACCGTACTGGCGCTAACTATTTCAATGTTTGCCGCCAGATCAAGGAACGCCTTGGCGCACATGCTCTTATCATGCAGGTGCCAATCGGTGCAGAAGCAGATTTCTCTGGGGTCGTTGACCTTGTAGAAATGAAGGCTTATAAGTTCCTTGAAGGTACCGAACTCGTTAACTACGAAGAAATTGAAATTCCAGAAGATCTCAAAGATACCGTTGACGAATATCGCCAGATGCTCGTTGAAGACGTTGCTGAACTTGATGAAACCCTTATGGAAAAATTCTTCGAAGAAGGCGATCTCGAAGTTAAGGATATTAAGAAGGCTATCCGTAAAGCAACCATCGCGAACGATACTGTTCCAGTGCTCTGCGGCTCCGCATTTAAGAACAAAGGTGTACAGTTCCTTCTCGATGCTGTTGTTGACTACTGCCCATCTCCAGTAGATGTTCCATCTATTAAAGGGACTCTGCCAGATGGCGAAGAAGCTGAACGTCATCCTAGTGACAGTGAACCATTCTCCGCGCTTGCATTTAAGGTTATGACCGACCCATACGTTGGTAAGCTTACTTTCTTCCGTGTATACTCCGGTACTCTTGAAAGTGGTAGCTATATTTATAATGCAACCAAAGGCAAACGCGAACGTATTAGCCGTATCGTTATGATGCATGCTAACCATCGTAAAGAAGTAGACAAGGTTTACGCTGGTGATATCGCTGCAGCTGTAGGTCTGAAAGATGTTGGTACTGGTGATTCTCTCTGTGATGAACAGAATCCAATCATTCTTGAATCTATGGAATTCCCAGATCCTGTTATTAACATCGCTATCGAACCTGCATCCAAGGGTGACCAGGATAAGATGGGTATCGCACTTGCTAAGCTGGCTGAAGAAGACCCAACCTTCAAGGCTTGGACCGATGAAGAAACTGGTCAGACCATTATCGCTGGTATGGGTGAACTTCACCTCGATATCATCGTTGACCGTCTGAAGAGAGAATTCAACGTAGAAGCTAATGTTGGTAAGCCACGCGTTTCCTACAAAGAAACCATCCGCAAGGCTGTTCATGGCGAAGGTAAGTTCGTACGTCAGTCTGGTGGTCGTGGTCAGTATGGTCATGCTGTGATCGATCTTGAACCACTTGAACCAGGTTCTGGCTTCCAGTTCGAAAGCAAGATCGTCGGCGGTGCTGTACCAAAAGAATACATTGGGCCAATCGAAGCAGGTATTAAAGAAGCAATGGAAAACGGTGTTTTGGCCGGCTATGAAGTTGTTGACGTTAAGGCTACCCTCGTTGACGGGTCCTATCACGATGTCGACTCCTCTGAAATGGCATTTAAGGTTGCCGGTTCCATGGCATTTAAGAATTGCGCATTGAAGGCTGATCCAGTTCTTCTCGAACCTGTGATGAAGATTGAAATCACCGTTCCAGAAGAATACATGGGCGATGTTATGGGTGACTTGAACTCCCGTCGTGGCCGCATTGAAGGTATGGAAGCAGTTGACAACACTCAGATTATTCGTGGTTTCGTTCCACTGTCTGAAATGTTCGGTTATGCAACCGACCTGCGTTCCCGCACCCAGGGCCGTGGTGTTTACACCATGCAGTCCGACCACTTTGAAGAAGTTCCAAAATCCATTGCAGATGAAATCATCGCAAAGCGCAATGGTAAGTAATAAATCATCCGATTTTTAGGAGGAATTTAACAATGGCAAAAGAACAATATCAGCGTACAAAACCACACGTAAACATTGGTACCATTGGTCACGTCGACCATGGTAAAACTACCACCACCGCTGCAATCACCGCAGTACTCGCACTGGAAGGTAAAGCAGCATCCACTAAGTTTGAAGATATCGATAAGGCACCAGAAGAAAGAGAACGCGGTATTACCATCAACACTGCACACGTTGAATATGAAACCGATACCCGTCACTATGCACACGTAGACTGCCCAGGGCACGCTGACTATGTAAAGAACATGATCACCGGTGCTGCACAGATGGATGGTGCAATCCTCGTAGTAAGTGCAGCTGATGGTCCAATGCCACAGACCCGCGAACACATCCTGCTCGCACGTCAGGTAGGCGTACCATACATCGTTGTATTCATGAACAAATGCGACCTCGTAGACGACGAAGAACTGCTCGACCTCGTAGAAATGGAAATTCGTGAACTGCTCAGCGAATACGAATATCCAGGCGATGACATCCCAGTTATTCGTGGTTCCGCATACCAGGCACTGCAGGATCCAACCGGTCCATGGGCAGAAGGCATCAAAGAACTGATGGCAGCAGTAGATGAATACATCCCAACCCCAACCCGTGACATCGACAAGCCATTCCTGATGCCAGTCGAAGACGTATTCTCCATCACCGGTCGTGGTACCGTAGCAACCGGTCGTGTAGAACGTGGCCAGCTGAAAGTCGGCGACGAACTGCAGATCGTAGGTATCAAGCCAGAAATCAAGAAGAGCGTCTGCACAGGTGTAGAAATGTTCCGTAAGATCCTTGACCATGCAGAAGCAGGGGACAACATCGGCGTACTGCTTCGTGGTATCGATAAGAAAGAAATCGAACGTGGACAGGTATTGGCACATCCAAACACCATCACCCCACACACCAAATTCGAAGCACAGGTATACGTACTGACGAAAGAAGAAGGTGGCCGTCATAAACCATTCTTCGATGGATATCGTCCACAGTTCTACTTCCGTACAACCGACGTAACTGGTACCATCAGCCTTCCAGAAGGCGTAGAAATGGTAATGCCAGGTGACCACGTAACCATGACTGTAGAACTGATTCACCCAATCGCAATGGAAGAAGGTCTTCAGTTCGCAATTCGTGAAGGTGGCCACACTGTAGGTGCAGGTACTGTAGCTAAGATCTTTGAATAATCCTTGATC
>JAXJBF010000040.1:0-17490 GCA_036303105.1 Peptococcaceae bacterium
ATAAGGTCTTTAAAATCAAAGGCCGAGATGTGATCGCACTCGAAGGCATCAACCTTGGCATCAAAGAAGGCGAATTTTTTGGTATCATTGGGCTTTCCGGTGCCGGTAAAAGCACCTTGGTCCGTTGTATTAATTTCTTAGAAAAACCGACATCAGGCAGCGTTATTTTTGATGGACAAGATCTGGGCGCATTATCTAATAAAAATTTGCGGCAGGTTCGTCAGCAAATGGGCATGATCTTTCAGCAGTTTAATCTGCTCATGCAGCGCACTGCTTTGGAAAATGTCTGCTTTCCCTTGGAACTCGCTGGCGTGAAAAAGGCAGATGCTGAAGCGCGAGCAAAGGAACTTTTAGAAGTTGTCGGTTTGGCAGAACGTGCCAACGCTTATCCTGTTCAGCTTTCAGGCGGACAGAAACAGCGTGTTGCCATTGCGCGTGCTCTGGCGACCAATCCAAAGGTGCTTCTTTGCGATGAAGCCACATCTGCACTGGACCCACAGACGACAGCGTCTATTTTGCAGCTCTTACGCAAGCTCAATCAAGAAATGGGCATTACAGTGGTGATTATTACCCATGAAATGAGTGTTGTTGAAGAAGTGTGCCAGCGCGTCGCAGTTATAGCCAACCATCGCATTGTTGAAGTTGGCACAGTGCATGATATCTTTACCCATCCAAAAACAGATGCTACCCGTCAGCTTGTGTATCGGGAAAACGAAGACCCAGTTAGCTATCGACCAGGTGAAGGGCGCTTCTTGCGTGTGGTTTACAATGGCAGCCATGCGTTGGAACCAATCATTGGTCAAATGATCCTTGATCTGCGTATTCCTGTTAATATCATTCATGCCAACTTGCGTTCCATTGAAGGGGACACTTATGGCGACATGGTCATTCAGGTGAGCGACGTGGTTGAATCAGAACGGGTTTCACGGTATCTGCAGGATCGTGACATTGCAGTAGAGGAGGTGAGCCAGGATGCTTGATTCACAGATGATACAGATGCTTGCAGAGGGGACCATTGAAAGTATCTATATGACAGTAGCCATCACGGTCATCTCTTATATTATTGGGATTCCGTTGGGGGTATTTTTGGTTATCAGTGATAAAAATGGAATTCGGCCAATGAGTGGCCTTAATTGGCTGGTAGGCGGTATTGTCAATATTCTGCGTTCTGTGCCATTCCTTATTATGATGATCACCATTCAACCTTTGACCAGAATGATTGTTGGCACCACCATTGGAACCAGAGCAGCAATTGTTGCATTGGTTGTTTCAGCGGCCCCATTTGTGGCGCGTATGGTAGAACAATCTTTGCTGGAAATTGATCATGGTGTGATTGAAGCTGCGCAGTCAATGGGGGCATCGAATACGCAGATCATTACAAAGGTATTGTTGCCAGAATCAAAACCATCCCTGTTAAATGGTGCACTTGTCAGTGCAACGACCATTCTTGGCTACTCTGCAATGGCAGGTTTTATCGGTGGTGGCGGTCTTGGGGATATCGCCATTCGTTATGGTTACAACCGCTATGATACAGGAACCATGCTGATCACAGTTGTATTGTTAGTTATCTTGGTGCAAATTATTCAGTCTGTAGGCTCTCGGATTGCCAAACGCTCGGATAAGCGCATCAATGACTAAAATAAAATGTCCAAGTTCAAAAAAAGACAAGGAGAATGAACATGAAAAACAAAAAATGGATTGCAACCGCACTTGTTGCCACGCTCGCAATCGGCTTGCTTGCAGGCTGTGGTGGTGGAAACGACAACACTGCAACGAGCGGCTCTTCTGCTGCTAGCAGCTCAACAGAAAGCGCTTCATCTGATGATAAAACCATCACCATTGGCGCTTCCCCATCTCCTCATGCCGTTATTCTGAATGAAATGGCCGATGCCTTCGAAAAGGAAGGCTACACCTTGAACGTTGTAGAATTTACCGACTATGTACAGCCTAATAATGCACTTGAAGCTGGCGATCTTGATGCCAACTATTTCCAACATGGTCCATATCTGGACAATTTTAACGAAGAAAATGGCACCCACCTGGTAGCAGCTTGTGAAGTACATTATGAACCAATGGGCATTTTCTCTGACAGTTTGACCAATCTTGATTCGATTCCAGATGGTGCAAAAGTTGCTGTGCCAAATGATACCACCAATGAAGCGCGTGCATTGCTCCTGCTTCAGGAAAATGGCTTGATCACCTTGAAAGATGGCGTTGACATTACGGCAACCAAGATGGACATCGAAGAAAATCCAAAGAATTTGGAAATTGTTGAGCTTGAAGCAGCACAGATTCCACGTTCCTTGCCAGATGTTGCGCTTGGTGTCATCAATGGTAACTATGCACTTGATGCAGGCCTCAATTTCAGTGATGCACTCGTAGTAGAAGCTGCTGATAGCCTTGCGGCTCAAACTTATGCGAATGTTGTTGCTGTGCGTGAAGGCGAAGAAAACAGCGAAAAGACAAAAGTGATCGTAAAAGTGCTCACCTCTGATGAATGCAAACAGTTCATCACCGATCATTTTGAAGGCGCCGTTCTGCCAATCACCAGCACAAGCAGTGCACAGGCAGAATAATTGAAGTGAAATAAAAAATCCTCATTGATTGCTTCGGAATCAATGAGGATTTTTTTATTGATCAATTTCTTGGAGAGCCATAAAAATGCGAATACAAATATCGTAGAGCTGATCAATATCATCTTGACTTAAGTCTTCAGTGACTTTTTCGAAAAGATCGCGTGTGGCTTGATAAGCTTTTTGGCGACATGAAATGCCTTTTTCTGTGATGACTATTTTAAATGCACGACGATCTTTTTCATCTGGTTGTCGGCGGATCAATTCTTTCTTTTCCAAATGATCAAGCGTTTTTACAATAGTGGACGGATCTTTTAAACAGTATTGGGCCAATTCTTTTTGATTAACACCTTCGTGCAAATAAATTTGATCTAAGACAGGCCATTCTGTTGCAGTTAGGTCAAAGGGTTTGATGACTTTGTTGGTTCGCACGCTATAGGCTTTGCTCAATGCATCAAATAGAAAACCTGGCGCACGTTGGGTTTCAAATATTTTATGTTTTCCCATAACATTTTCGTCCATAATGCGTGGCGCTCCTTTCAAGTGGGACAATACTATTATTATACAACAAATCATATCAAAATAGATAAAAGCTCGATTTTATAAGAAAAATGAATATAGAGAAACAAAGCAAGCATTTCCAGAATAAGAATGCTTGCTTTGTTTCTCTATAGGGTAAAGGTGAGAGTGTTGTTTTATTAATATTTGTCGCGCCATGAGAAAACAGGTTTTCCATGGTCGTTTTTAACAACAAGGAATTTGTTATTCAGCAATGGATTAGTGAATGTGTAATCAGAACGTTTATGCAAAGCACGGGACTCTTTGCGTTCCAATGCAGTGGCGCAGATCAACTGACCAACCAGAAGCAGATCAAAAGATTCCAATGCACGCATCAACTCATGGGCATCGTTGCATTTTAACTGAGCTTTGGCAGCATCTTTTAAGTCGCCTAAATATTTTAAGCCGGTAGAAAGCATGTTTTCAGAACGAGGGGTGATGATGCCAGCGTAATCAGCCATGATTTGCTGAACAGCCATATTTAATTCTTTCCAAGTTGGTCCGTTTTTACGTTCCATCAAGGCGCTATAGAATTCCCGACAGGTATTGACACGTGGCTGTTCAGCTGGATTCAGATCACTAGCCTGTGCCGCCGTGGCATAAATGGCAGCATTTTCACCGGCAATACGACCAATAACAGCTGCGCCAGCCATATCGCAGCGGAAGTTCCCCACTTCATCGCCTGCGGCAAACAGCCCGGGAACATTGGTTGCTCCATGTTCATCAATTTGGATCCCACGGCCAATCAAGATTGGTTCATATTGGGTAAATTCAACCATATCCTCGGACAAGTCGATTTTCTGTTGATCGAGTGCTTCGAGAATAGAAGTATCCCCTTCACACTTCAGGCCCCACATCATATAGTCCATATCTTCAGGTGCTGTTTCCGTGCAATTCATGAATACAGGGCCGCTGCCGTCTTCAATTTTATCACGGAAGACAGAATGCCAAACATCGGCAGTAATATCCCCGAGTTCCTTGGTTGGTTTAGATACAAATGGTCCAACAGGCGTGCTGTTAGGGTCTGTCAGAACACCAATCCATGTTGCTTTGCCGCAACGTTCCATATATTTTGGACCGGCGTGGGTGTTAGGAATTTCAAGGTTGACCAATTCAGCCCCGATCTTATAAGCAGCTGCACGGCCACCACCAGCATTGCAAGGGCAATGAGCGGTGTTGAATAGCATACCACCAGTAATAGAAGGATACAGACGGCTCGTGTTACCAGTTGTAGAAACAACAGCTTTAGCCTTGTACACTTTCATTTTTGGTTCACATTCAGAAATATCAATGGCGATTGCACCGAGAATCTTTCCAGCATCATCTGTTAAAAATTCGGTGATAGGAGAATGATTTTCAATAATAACGCCACGTTTTTTCGCTTCGGCTGTTAATACAGCCTTTTGATTAAAACCATCATACTTCAACCAGATGCGAGGACGGCCAGGGAATGCATGGCCGTTGAATTCCCATTCACCATGAGGCTGCATATTGATGCCCCACTTATTCCAATCTTGAACAACTTCGAATGAACGTGAAGCAAAAACCTTTTGGATTGTAGGGTCGGCCCATCCCCCAACCATGCTCTGATCAAATTCCTTAACAAATTCATCCAATGTCATTTTATGATGTTCAGGGATATAGCAGCCAAAATGGTCATTACCTGTTGCGCCGGAACCGCTGCGCAACGTATTGGTTTTATCACAGAGGATGACCTTGGCGCCGCCATCGGCAGCAGCAATAGCAGCCATTAATCCACCAATACCGCCGCCCGCAATAAGAACGTCACATTCTTTAACTTCTGTGTTCATCTTAATCATAATGAGTAAACCTCCTATTATTTTGCTTTGCGATTTAACAGCATGTAAGGCAGTGGATAGCGCATTTCAATGGCACCCACAGGACACTCCATGATGCAGGCGCGGCAGTGCCAGCATTCATCTGGATAGCGAATAGCAGGCACTTTTTTTGGTTCAGCAGGACCAAATACGTCCATGGTACAGATATTGGCGCATCGTGTGCAGCCAATGCATTTTTCTTCATTAATGATAGGTGGCATGATTAAGCAGCTCCTTTTAAAAATATTATAAGCGGATAAATAATGGAATATGTCGAGTGAATAATTTGAAGGGGAAAGAAAGTTAAATTAGGCGGCCTACTTCAGCTCCGTCACGGATGGCATATAATGCATCCCCAATTCGTTTCGCATCACCAATTGGAATACATTCAATATTAAGAGCGTCACAGTCTTTTATGAGATTATTTACTGATTGAGTACCAATAGCAAGAACTACTGTATCCGCTGGGACTGTAACAGGAAAGCCAAGATGGAGTATGTCAACGCCGTTATCGGTGATGTCGATGACAGGACAATTTGGATATAATCGGACACCATCTTTTATAATTTTTTGATTATAGTATTTGGTAAGGTACGGATTGGCCCCTTTTGCAAGATCTGTCATATCAATAATTGCTACATCTTTTCCTTCTTCAGAAAGTTTTGCGGCGACTTCCATACCAATAAAGCGTCCGCCAATAACGGCAACGCGTTTGCCGATTGTAGCTTGGTTCATTAATACATCATTTCCTTGAACAATATTAATGTGTTTGAAATTATGATTAAATGATAACGATTTTGGAGTAGCACCGGTTGCAACGATAACAAGGTCGGGATTGATAGCCTGAATGTAGGCTTTATCAACTGTACAGTTGGTTTTTATGATAGCTCCAGACTGTTCAAGAATACGGCGTTTAGTTGGAATTAATGTGCGATAATCAGCTTTTTCTTTTCCATGACTTGCAACAATCCATTGTCCGCCTAAAGAATTATTTTTTTCAGCAAGCGTGACATGATGACCACGTTGTGCCAATGTTGCGGCAGCTTCCATTCCAGCAAGACCGCCTCCAACAACAAGGATATTTTTTGGCGAGTCAGTTGGGGTTAGCGAATAATATTCTTCTTCTCGAAGATTGCATGGATTTACTGTACAGGCTCGTTGGATGGGGTTTAGTTCTTGATGTGTGGACTCAGCGTAACAATTTAGACATCCGATGCAATGAATGATTTCGTTATTTCGTCCAGTAGCCGCCTTTGTTATCCATTCAGGATCGACCCAAAGTGGGCGTCCAAGAGCAACAAAATCTGTTTTATTATCTGCAATCGCTTCATCGGCAATGCTTGGCGTGCCCATTTTACAATTGCAAATAATCGCAACATCCGGTACCGCCTCTTTTAAAGCTTGTGCATAAGGTAAGGTATAGGCTTTTGGTGTAAAATAGGCAGAACGGACTTCATCTTTTGTAAGTTCGCATCCGACGCATGGATTAATAGCATCGACATAAGGAGCAATCATTTTTGCGATTTTTAATCCTTCTGGAAGTTCTAATCCTTTATTACCAAGTAATTCATCTATCTTTAAATCAATAATAATTGGATAGTTTTCACCAACTTCTTTACGAATTGATTGTAATGTTTCTATTAGCAATCGTGCACGATTTTCTGTACTTCCACCGTATTTATCGGTACGATGATTGGTGAATGGTGATAAAAAGTTCCCAAGAATTTTTTTGTATAGTACTGTAGCAAGTTTAATCGCATCAAATCCGGCCTTTTTTGCACGTTTTGCCATTTCAGTGTGAATTCTAATAGAACGTTGAATTTCATCTTGTGTCATTTCTTCAAAGGCTAGTGGATAACGCATTGCTGATGCTCCAGGCACTGCTTGTGAAGCATTTACAAAAAGCATTCCGGGTCTTAATGCAGAAATACCAATTTCAGCTACTGTTTTTGTATTATACTGTTTGAATTGATTAACTTGATTTTTTAGTGAATACATTGTTTCATCTGTGTTAATATTAACTGCTTTAACTGGTTGACCATAAAGAGAAGCGTTTAGTCCAGGAAATATTATCATGGCGGGACCGTATTCTTGTTTTGCTCGGTAAAGCATACTATTAACTTCAGCCTTTGTTAATCGTCCTTTGCCGTCGGCTAATTTATATGTCATTGCAGAGTAAATTATACGATTTTTTAAAGAAAGACTGCCGATCTTTCCTGGTTGTAAAATATGTGTTATAGAATTCTCGGACATGGGATATCATCCTTTCTATTTGGATAGTAGAGATCGATTATTACTACGGTATAATTAGAGAAGTCCGGTGATTTTAAACCAAGGAATCAAAAAAATGAAGATACTAATAAGTGACCAAACTGCTATTATAGAAAAGTTCTTTAAGAAGTTTTTCATATTAACCATACCGTAGCCATACATAACGACTCCGGCAGTGATTTCATAAGGCAAAATAAGTGAAGCGGTACTGTAAAGAAAGATATAAATTATTGCTTCAGGATTAATACCTAATCCTTGTGATAAAGAAATAAATGGCATGCTGAGAGCTGCAAGAAGCGCGAGAGGTGTCATGAGCAAATTGCCGACAAAAGCAATAAGGAATACAAAAAGAGAGAGTGCAAGAAGTGATTGTGGAGCATAAGGCATAAGTGCGTTCATAAGAATTTGACCAGCATTTAGTTCCATAGATACATCACCGATTGCGACACACGCAGTGACCATAAATACCATGGAAAAGTTAATCTTGCTAATATCTTTGGCGGTCATTAAATCCATTCCTGGGAGAAAACCAATGATAACAATTAAGGTAAAGATCATGCCAGCGTTTAATGAATGATAATTGGTTGTTAAAAGCAGAGCAAATGTTAATACCATTAAGACTAACATTTTCTTTTCTTTACCAGTCATTTTACCTAGTGTAGAATATTGCTCCTTTACATGCTTTCGGATGTTAGCAGCATCTTCTTGATGGTTTTTATCATGGTTTACTAGGATAATGATTGCAACTGAGCCGATAATCCAAAGCAGTTCAGGAGGAAAATTGTATAACATGTAGCTGAAAAAATCGACATGGATACCGTTTTGTTGCAAATAATTTGTAGCAATAATATTTGCATTGCTGCCCGTCATGAAAAGCCAACCACTATTTGCAGATACAATATATGCGACAACAAATGCTATTATTGATTTTTTTGAATCTGGTTTATAACCTAATGCATCGCAAAGACTCATCATTATTGCACAAAATAAAGCAGTGCGTGCTAATGCTGCAGGAACAAAGGGAGCAATAATAATACCAGGAATGATCATTATGAACATCAGTAATGTGAAATTGCCTCGTGCAAGAATCATACATTTATAAGCAATTCGTTTGCTGAGGCCGGAAATATTCATCATATAAGCAAAAAAAAGACCTCCAACAACGATCCAAGCAATTTGATCTCCCCAGGCATGGTATATTACCGAAGGATCTGCTACTTTGAATATCCAATAAGCTAATGGTAAAAGTAAGGATGGAACAATAATTGGGATATTATCAAAGGCCATTAAAAGAATATTAAATACTGTAATTGCTAGAAAAATTTTAATTTGCATTGTAAATTGATCGGAAGTAGGAATTAAAAAAACAGCAGCAGTTAATAAAATATTAATTAACCATTTGATTTTTGTTGATGTTGACATTGTTGCGAGAGTATTTTGTGTAGACATTATTTTCGCTCCTTTTTTGAAATAGAACAGGGCAATAGACATTGAATGAGATGAGATAAATTTATGTAATGTTTTAAGTTGAAATCACCTCCTTATTTATTAAAATGTTGGTTGATTTGTTATAATAGAGAAGAAAAATAATATGGTTAGGGGGAGATAGAATGCGAATTTCACAGTTAAATCTCTTGTTGGCTTTGAAGAAGTATGGTTCTTTTTCGAAAGCAGCAAAAGAATTATTTTTATCACAGCCATATATAAGCGCTGCAATAAAAGATTTAGAAGATGAAGTAGGTTTTCAAATTTTAGAAAGAAGTAATAAGGGGATACAGTTTACTCGACAAGGGGCGTTAGTTTTAGATAAGGCTCATGTGATTATTGATGAAATGGATTCAATATATAAACTTCGTAGTGGTGCTATTGAAAAGGGTTTATCACATAAATTACGAGTAGTTGGTGCTCCTTTTTTTTGTAACATGATATTATCTGATGTATTGGCGATACTATCAAAAGAAATTGAAGGATTTGAGTTTGACCTTCGACATGCTAATGGAGGAAATATTTTAAAACCATTTAGTTATGGTGAAGCGGATGTTGCTGTTTTATTGACCTCAGAAATAAACGAATCAGGTTTTATTGCAGAGATGCAAAGATACAATTTAAAATCTGTAAAACTATTTTCAGATGAAATGTGTCATATTGTAAGAAAAGATCATCCATTATGTAGGCTAGAAAATATATCTTTAGAAGATATATCGAAATATCCGCAAGTATTTCAGTTTGATAGCATGGTAGATATGACATTGCGCGTATATCGAGAATATGGATACAAGGCGAAACCTATGATAATTGAAAATTTATCGGTTTTGCTGAAATATATATCAGTGTCAGATGCAGTTACTTTGTATGTTCCTCAAGTATTTAACAATATGTCTTATCATACAAATCAGTTAGAAAGAATCTATCCGGTGGATCATAGAATTCCATGTGATGTATTGTGTGTCTATACTAAGGAAATTGAGTTTTTTGTAGAAAATTATTTTTTAGAAGCGATAGGACTAGTATGTAGTCAATGTCAAAAATATAATTCATAAGATCAATTTATATGTAGTATTATAGAAGAGAAGGCGTATACTGTAAAATCCCAAAACTATTAAGTGGGCTATAATAAAAATATTATGATGTCATATGAAAATAGAACTTGCAAAAAGTCCTGTTGCTATTTTGGGCAACAGGACCTTTTTATTAAAGCTTTCGAGCAAGTTCTGCTCCATCTCGAATAGCGAAAAGGGCATCTCCGATACGTTTACAATCTCCAATTGTATGATAAGTAATTTTTAGTTCTTCTAGCGTAGGTATGAGAGAACGATCTGGAATTGTACCAACCGCGAAAACGACAGTATCAGCAGGGAGGGTCAATAGACTGCTCATATGGGAAATATTGACACCATAATCGTTAATAGCTAATACAGGACAATTTGGATAAAGATGTACGTTATGTTTAACCATTTGGTTACGATAGATCCCAATAATCCGAGGATTTGTGTTTTTTCCAATTTCAGTCATATCAACAACAGAAACATGTTTGCCTTCGGAAGCTAGTTTTACAGCAACTTCAACGCCAATGTAGCGCCCTCCAATGATTACAACCTTGTTGCCTGTTTGAACGTTGTCCATAATAACATCATTACCTTGAACAATAGTTGGGCCATTAGTACTACAATTATTCGGAAGTGATCGTGGAGTTGCTCCTGTTGCAAGAACCACTTCATCTGGACGATGATTTTGGAGATAGGTTTTGTTTATTTCTGTATTCAATAATATGGTTACATCAGATTTTTCAAGTTCGCGTTTAAAGTGCGGAATAAGTGTTCTATAATCATTTTTATGTGTGCTGTGAGAGGCAATTAACCATTGTCCACCAACAACCGTGTTTTTTTCTGCAAGAATAACTTTATGCCCGCGAGAAGCAAGGTCAAGGGCGCATTGCATCCCTGCTAACCCAGCACCAATTACAAGAATCTTTTTAGGATTTGATGTAGGCTTAAAATTTGCATATTCATATTCACGTAGTACGCCTGGATTCACCGTACAACAGGAATGTGTTGGTACGATTTCTGGCCGAGAATTGTATGTAAAACAGTTAAGACACCCAATACAGCGAAGAATATCCATGTTATCGCCACGTGAAGCTTTTTCAATCCAAAGAGGATCTACTAAAAGTGGTCGACCAAGTGTTATGAAATCAGCAATACCATCTGAAACAACTTTTTCTGCTAAAGCAGGCTCTCCTAATTTACCCATTGCAATTATTGGCACCGAAACGACTTCTTTGATAGCTTTTGTAAAAGGTAAGAGGTAGCCGTGTTTGTAGAAGTAAGAACAGGAAATATTCCAAATATGTTCTTGACTTCCGCCAGAAACTTGTATTGCATCTAAATAAGGTTCTATGAGTTGCGCTGTTTGAATACTTTCTTCAATTTTTAATCCCTGGTCAAACATATCATCTACGCCCAGCCGTACAACGATTGGAAATTCTGAACCGCATTTTTTTCGAACATTTTTTAGAATATCTATAAGGAATTTTGCGCGATTTTCTGTAGAGCCACCATATTCATCTGTGCGATGGTTGCTGTAGGGTGATAAAAACATGTTAATCAATTTTCCGGTACATGCATGAATTTCTACAGCATCAAATCCTGCCTTTTTTGCACGTAATGCTGCATCGCCAAACCATTCTGTGTATTGACAAATTTCTTCCACAGAAAGTTCACGGACGGGATGTGGATCAAAGCCAAAAGACATTGAAGATGGACCAATAGTTTCTGCACCATTAGATGTTCGTGTGCCTCGAGCGTAAAGCTGTTGAATTGCTTTTGCTCCGGCTGCATGAACACGGTCTACAGCTTCTTTTAATGGTAAAATGAAACTATCATCACCAAGACTTAGAGTTAAACCATGTGGTACATTGGGAATCGACCATGCAAAAACGCCGGGAAAATGAATAAGAGCTGGTCCATGTTCAGCGTGGTAAACTAAGCTGTCTACTGCTTCTGGAGACATATGGCCATTTCCATCAGTGGAACGTAAGTCCATCGAAGAATATATTATTCGATTTTTTAGCTTCATATTACCAATTTTTCCTGGCTGTAAGAGATGATTAATAGAAGACATTGTATGCTTTCCTTTCCAAAAATAGTAAGTCAGTAAATATGTTATTAATTCTGCTTTTAAGATACATCAATTGAAATTATTTTGTAAAATACGAATAATGCTAATTGCGACATAATAATTTTATTATAGAAACGAGTATAATTATTTTATTATGAAGTGAATTTTAGAAAACATATTTGACATTTTTTCGCCAAGCGGTAGATAATATTATAAAATTAGCTTCTTCTATAATGTATTAGTCGAACCCCTTTTTAAAAATCGGAAGATCAGGAAATAGTTATATCTGAATTGTCATTTGTTACATGTATTAACGTTGTTTCCTTTGAGAAAATACCATACTATATAGAAAGTACTTGCAATATGCTTTAGTCTAAAGTGGGATTTCTTTAAATAATAAGAAAAAGAGGTGAAAAACATGGAACTTATTTTATATGGTGTGGTTATGTTGGTGGCAATGACGCTGGCAGGGATCATTGGTTTTGCTGCAAATGTTTTAGCGTTACCGGTCCTTAGCATGTTGTTGCCTTTAAAAACAGCAGTGGCTGTGTTGATGTTGATTGTGGCGGTACAGGTTGTCATTCAGGCATTTCAAGTACGACATGAAGCCAATTGGCGCGAAGTGGCGCATATAGTGATTTTTGTGGTTGTTGGCATGCCAATTGGTTTTTTGGCGTTGAATTTTTTGCCAGAACGATTGATGAAGGGATTTCTAGGCTTTTTTGTTGCGGCAACAGCTGTTAAAGGATTGATTGATGATGTACGTGGGAAAAAGCCTGGAACTTTTCAAGAACGGCCTTGGCATAAGCTTCTGCTTTTTCTTTCAGGACTTCTGACAGGCGCTTTTGGTTGTGGAGGACCGTTGATGGTGGTGTATTGTCGCAATCGTTATCGTGACAAAGAAAGCTTTCGTGTCATGCAGTTCGCAAGTGGCAGTATTGTGATGACGCTGCCGTGTTTAGCTTATGCATGGTCTGGGGCCTATACGGTGGCAAGTATTCCGTATATTCTTGTTGGCTTTGTTGCAGTGGCAATTGCGCTAAAGATTAGTGCAAAACTTGCCAGTCGAATGAATACGTCTGTGTTTCAAAAACTGGTTAATGTGGTGCTGTTGATTTCAGCTGTGATGTTGATAGCACAAACCATTAATGGCTAATTGTAGAAAATAAACATCGAACCTGATGGTCGATGTTTATTTTTTGTAGTTGTGATGAAAAAATATCTAGAAAGAAAAAACCTGCCTGCAGAGGTGTGATTATTTTTGACGTACGTGCAGTGTCGTGTTATACTTTATTCATCGTTAATAACGCGCTGAGATAGCATGCCGGTGTAGCTCAGAGGATAGAGCAGTGGTTTCCTAAACCATTGGCCGCAGGTTCGACTCCTGTCACTGGCGTTTGATTAAATTAGGAGGAATTCAAATGATCGATGTAGCAATTATTGGGGCCGGTCCTGCAGGGATGACTGCAAGTGTCTATGCGCGCCGTGCCGGATACAGCGTCACCGTATTTGAACTGGGGATGCCTGGTGGTCAGGCGTCAACAACCGATAAAATTGAAAATTTCCCTGGTTATCCAGAAGGCATTGCCGGTGCAGAATTGGGGATGAAGTTTTACGAACATGCGCAGGCTTTTGGGGCAGAATTTGTTTTTGAACAGGTTGTGCGTTTGGAAGTGAAAGGTGCTGTCAAAAAAATCATTACAACGACTGGTACTGAAGAAAAAGAATATGAAGCACGCGCTGTGATTATTGCCACTGGCGCGCATCCTCGCACGTTGGGTGTGCCAAATGAAGATACCTTCCGTGGTCATGGTGTCAGCTACTGTGGTACTTGTGATGGGTTCTTCTTCCGTGGTAAAGATGTTTGCGTGATTGGCGGCGGTGATGTGGCAGTAGAAGATGCCATTTATCTTGCCAATATGTGTAATAGTGTCACTGTTTTTCATCGTCGCGATGAATTGCGTGCCAATAAGCGCAGCCAGGAAGTGGCTTTTGCAAATGAAAAGATTCACTTTGTCTGGGATACTGTGGTGACCTCGCTGGAGGGTGATGAACAGCTGCGTTCGGTTGTAACCAAAAATGTGAAAACTGGCGAAGTTAAAGAATGGAACTTTGATGGTTGCTTTATTTTCGTTGGCTATAGCCCAAATCAGGAAGTGTATCCAGAAGGCCTCAAAGTGGATGAACGTGGGTATGTTGTTACTGATGAAAACATGGCAACGAATATCCCAGGTGTGTATGCGATTGGTGATGTTCGAGAAAAGAGTGTACGCCAGGTCACCACAGCCGTTGGAGATGGTGGCATTGTTATGTCTGATATCGAACGTTATTTCCGTGAAGGGAGTCAACACGCATGAGACGCAGTAAGAATAAGCTCACACGAATCCTTGTGACTGTTCTTGTAGTTTTGTTATGCATTGGTTTATTATTGCCCTATTTTATGACACTATTCGGCTATTGAGTCGTTTTAAATCTGGGAAAGGAGGGGTGACTAATGAGCGAAGAAAAAGATATGCGTATCTATCAGTGCCAAATGCCAACCTGCGGTTACATGTATATGCCAACTAAAGGTGATAGAAAGGGAAAAATTCCTGCTGGTACATCTTTTGAAGATTTGCCAGATACTTGGCGTTGTCCTTTGTGTGGTGCAACCAAGTCTGCGTTTAAACCTCTGGATGACTAAATTGTTAAAGAGCGTTTCTGATTTGCAGAAACGCTCTTTTTTACGTGAGAAGTCGAAAAACATGGTAAAAAGTCATTGATTAACGAGACGCGATATGATATTATATTTCGTGTTAAAATCGCTCGCGAGAGGGTAAAAGGAGGTGTGCGCATTGGCAAATATCAAATCTGCAAAGAAACGCGCTAAAACTGATCAGGTTCGTCGCCTTCGCAATGCCAGCGCTATGAGTGCTGTTCGTACCGCTGTTAAGGCGTTTGATCATGCAGTTGAAGCTGGGGATAAAGCGAAAGCTGCTGAAGCAATGACGCTTGCTGTGAAGAAGCTCGATCAGGCTGGTTCTAAAGGTCTGCTTCACAAGAACAACGTTGCAAACAAGAAATCTAGAATCATGAAGGCTTACAACAAAATGGCGTAAGTTTAGATAGAAGAAGCTGCCTGGTGTAGGGTGGCTTTTTTGTTATCATTCAAACGTCTGAATCGGAGGCGCCAATGAAGAAATTAGGGATCATTCTGCTGTTGATTTTAATGGTAGGTGTTACTGGTTGTGGCAGTGGTGAGCCTGATACCAGCGCGGAAGAAAAAACGGTGACCATTACTATTCCGCGCAATATGATAGGTGATCAAAGCGATGAAGAGATCAAAGAAAATGCCCAGTCAGAAGATATTTCTGTAAGCATTGGTGAGGATAACGCGGTTACCTATACCATGACGCCGGAAAAACAGCAGGAATTATTGCTTGGCTTTAAGACTCACTTTGAAGAAAGTTTACAGACCGCCCTTGATAACAGTGAGGTGCCAGGTCTGGTAAATGTCAGCTATAATGATGATATGAGTGCCTTTGACGTAACTGTCAATAGAGATGTATTTCAATCTCAACATGGTGAAGAAAAATTGGGATTGATCTATTCAGCAGGAACAGCGTATCAATTATACGCAGGGAAGCCTGAAGAAGAGATTGATGTTACGGTCACATTGCTGGATCAGGCGACAAACGATGCATTTGAAACCTACAGCATGCGAGAAGTGTTTAATGCACAGCAGTCACCAGGTGACAATGCGGACTAAAAAGTGAAAAAGGTCTTGTAGTTATTTGACTACAAGACCTTTTTTGTTGTACTGCAGAAATAGTGGTGTGGATAGACAAAAATGGCAACAGAGGATATAATGAGAAATAATAGACTGAAGCAGGAGGCGTGCAAGAATGCCTGAAAAAGAAAATTTGTTTTCACAAGCGGAGAACGATCGGTATAACGTTAGTAACGTATTGAGTGATGCTGCATTTTCGAAAAAAAACTCAAGTGTACTACCAAACTTACAAGAAGAGGAAGCTGAGATCAATTTAGAAGAAGGTGCACCTTTCTTGGAAAGTATTGATCCAGATGCAACCATTGGTGAGTACATGGAACGTTATGAAGAAGAGGAAGCTGCGCTTGCACAGGAAGAAGAGGCGCAAGTGACAGATGCCCCGGAAGTAGATTCTGTGGCTGCCATGAATGAACCTGATGACGAAACCATTGAAGGTGTACAGAGCTCAGCCATTCGTGAACAAGCTGAAAAAGCCAGAGCTAGTTTTATGGATGATCTTCAATCTTTAGGAGAAGAGCCGGGAATTAGAAATAACACAATCGACGAAACCGATTACGAAACGGTCAATGATGGCGTATTTGCGTCAGATCAGCAAACCACAATAGAAAATGAAGAAGATGACGATGGACCGGATCCAATAACGCTCAAAGATCTTGTGAAACCAGCTGCTCGTCGAATAAAAAAACCACGATTTGTTCAAGCGCAAACAACGGAGCAATCTTCTCACACTGATGAAAGTGAGATCAATACAGATGTGCTAGAACCTGAAACAGATGAAACAATTGCTGATGATATTGTGCAAACACCACCAACAGCCGAGCCTTCAGCTGATGCAGCGGCGCCGCTTAACGATGAACTTGCGGAAGCACGCGCAGCGCAGAAGAAGGGACAGTCTATCTGCGAAGATCTGCACCATCTGCAAAAACTTCTAGAAGAAGGCCGTTCCCCAATTATGCATAAGACGGAAGTGCTCGTACCACGAGAAAAGACATTACGACTCATTCGATCATTAACAGCCATCTGCGATGTAGATCCATCCTATATTGACTGCGCTTCAGAAGATAAATTGATTGATCGATTGGTCAGTGAACATACAGACGATGACTATAGACCACTGGAACGTGCTAGAAATCGTGCACAAACCATTATTCAAAATGCAACCAAACAAGCAGATACCATTCTCAATGACGCGAAAACATTAGCGCGACAACTACTGGCAGAAACAGAGGCAGAAATCAAAGAAAAATTTGATGAAGCAGACGAACAAATTGCCGTTCGTATGACAACCACCAAAGAAGAAAGTACGAAAAAACTTAATGAAGCACGTTCTGAACTCACAAGCAGTCGCCAACGCAGCGTAGAAATACTGAGCAAATATCTGGAAAAAGCCGAGAATGACTACCAAGGTTACTGGGAACGTGCAGAAAACACAGTCATGGCATCTTTGGAACAAAGTGAATCTATTCTAGGCAAAGCTGCAGACATCTACCAAAAAGAACTAGCAACCATTCGTCAAGATAAAGAAGAACTGGACGAAATACTTCATCATCTTAAGAAGTACAACAAACCACGCTTTGGAAAGTAAATAGAAACAAGACATAGCGCCCCCTAAAAAGGGGCGCTATGTGCATCTACAAAAGAAATTAACAAAAAACACAACTTTTTTTAAAAAAGCCCTTGACGTTTTGAAATTCAGGTGGTATTATGAATGAGCTGTCGGGGGCAAGCCCCTGAGGCAGCGAGATGTTCTTTGAAAATTAAACAGCCAAGCGAACAAAATCCAGTGCTTGAAAAAGCAACCGAACAATGAATTAAAGAAGAGCTAGAGAAGCTTTTCGTAAGATATTTACGGAGAGTTTGATCC
>JAXJBF010000041.1:0-24722 GCA_036303105.1 Peptococcaceae bacterium
GATGAAGGGCGCGCACATGACGCCTTTGTGCTTGAAGGGGAGCTCGAGCAGCAGCGGCAGACGTTCGTCGGCGCGGCGCTGGTTTTCGCAGGTGACGTTGAAGAAGATGTTGTCCCAGCCATCGCCCCAGTCGCGGGGCAGGCAGCGGGCGACGCGCTGCGGCCGCTTGGTGAGCAGGTAAAAGATGACGTCGCTGCGCTGGCGCATGATGTCCCAGGCTTCGTCGCGCCATGGGTCGGCCTGGGGCAGGAAGAAATCGGAGGTCATGCAGACGCGGATGAGTTCACCGGCGCGGATTTTGTAGTTGCCGCGGCGGTCTTTGGCGAGGGGATAGCGCATGTTGGCGGTGCGGTAGATGCGGGCGCCGTCGTCGCCGGCGCGGACGCGGTCGAGGTAGTACATGTAGCAGTGGTCGCAGCCTTCGCTGATTTTGACGCACCCGTGCCAGGGGTTCCAAATGTCGTGCATGGCAAAGCCTCCTTTCTTGGGGTTGTTTTTAGGGTAACAAAAAATCCCCAAAAGCGCCAGGGCTTTTGGGGATGGGCTGCACGCGGCAGCGATTATTTTGCTTCAAAGAGCACACCGGAGGTGGTGCCGTCTGGGCGGGAAATGGCGTCGACGTTATAGCCGAGTTCTTCCCCGATGACACGGAATGGCACCATGGTGCGGCCAGCATCGGCGATGATGTATGGCGCAACATCGGTGGTCTTAGTGGTGCCGTTGATGGTGTAGGTTTTGGAGCCTGGGCTCATGACCATGGTGGTGCTGCCGAGCTTGATGGTGATGGTGTTGTCATCATAGAGGTAGTCGACAGTGCCGCCGAAAGCCTGGGCCACTGCACGCAGCGGCACGAAGGTGCGGTCAAGATAGATGAGCGGAGCAACGTCCATGTTGACGGTGCTGCCGTCCACCTTCATGGCGGTGGAGCCGATGGTCAGTTCCACTTTCTGAGCCTTGGCGTTAGGATCTTTGAAGGTAAAGGTGTCGCTGACGACCTGGTAAGCGTGGCCTTTGTCGTCGGTGAAGGTGATTTCAAACTTCCCGGTGCAGGCTTTGTCGCACTGCAGCGCTGTGAGCAGGGTGCCTTTGCTGGTCAGAGACGCACCGTGGTCAGTGAGGATGACTTGGAAACCTGGGTCGCTGACGGAAGAGTCGATCCAGCGGATGTCAATGTTGGTTGGGAAGAAGTCGAGCTTCATGGCACTGCCTTTGCTGTCCACAAGGGTAAATTCAACGCCCGCTTGTTCGCCAGTGTTGTAGCTGGAGCGGTTGGTCAGCACTTTGCCGGTTTCGATCTCATCGACAACGGTGAGGTCGGCAGTGGCGACGGTGTTGTTGTTGTAGATGGCCACAACGCGCACTTTTTCGCCAACGGTGGCGTCGTCTTTGAGGGTGATGTCAGGCTTGCTGTTGTCCACATCGCCATCGATGAGGTCTTCGTTGGTGAAGGTGTAGAGCATGCCGTCTTCACTGGTGACGTCGTACTTTTTGCCGTCGGTGTTGACGTAGTAGAGCTTGCCGGTGGTGGTTTCACCGCGCACGATGACGCTGCCGCCGAAGTCAAATTCGTAGTGGTCGAGGGTGCCGTAGCTTGGGGTCAGGCTCAAGGTCTGCGACAGGGTGTCGACAAGTTCGCCGTCGCGTTCAAAGGTGACGCGCACTTTGGCAGCGTTGGTGGCAAATGTCAGGTTGTATTTTTTGAAATAGAGGCTGCCGTCGTCGCCTTTGCTGAGGCTTGGCACATCGATGTACTGTGAGGTGCCGGCTTTGCCGTTGGCATCGATGCTCTGCAGGCAAATGCGGTCGTCACTGTCCGGAATGTATTTGCTGTCAAAGGTGACGGTCAGGGCACGGTTGGAGGTGCCATCGGCATTGTCAAAGGTGGCCTTGATGGATGCCGGCATGGTGGCCACATATTCCTGAGAAACGGTTTTTGATGCATAAACGGTGCTGCCGTCTGCACTTTGAACGTTTATCGTGATTTTATTTTTGGCGGACAGGTCATCCAGATTCTGAATCTTGGATTTTGGAATGTAAATGGTGTCTTCTCCGTCGTAGGCAACAATGCCGGTGTAGATGGCATCAGCGACACCTTCCTGGTAGCAGACAACACGCATGTTTTTCTCAACGTCACTGCCTGTGATCAGAACGAGGACGTTGTTGTTCTGTTCAACATTGTTGTTAAAGCTTGCCACGGTGATGGTGATGTCTCTGCTGGTGTCGGCAGCAAAGGCAGCGGCTGGCAGCAGGCTCAGCAGCATCGCAGCGAGGGCCACGATGGCTACTAATCTTTTCTTCATTGTTCAATTCCCTCCTTAAAAAAACGCACAAAAAAGTTTAAACTTTGCATAATTATAGCATAGAAATGGCACAAATACAGTTGATCCTGATAATTGTTATTGGTCTGTCATCGGATATCAAAAGAATTGTCATTATTCTTCAAGAACTTTGGCACCGATGTGTTACTTATTCGGCCATTTTCTTTTCGATGTCACTAATTTCGTTGACGCGGCGTTCATGACGGCCGCCTTCGAAGTCGCTTTCCAGCCAGACATCGACGATGTCGAGGGCGAGGCCTTCACCAATGACGCGCTGGCCCATGGTGAGGATGTTGGCGTTGTTGTGGTTGCGGCTGGCGCGGGCCGAGAAGGTGTCGTGGCAGAGGGCTGCACGGATGCCCGGCACTTTGTTGGCAGCAATGCCGATGCCGATGCCGGTGCCGCAGACGAGGATGCCGCGGTCACATTCGCCGGAAGCAACGGCGCGGGCCGCTGGTTCAGCGATCAGCGGATAGTCGCAGGAGTCGTGGCTGTCGGTGCCGAAGTCGACAACGTCGTGGCCGAGGGTTTCGAGGTGTTTTTTGATGGCGCTTTTGAGGTCGTAGCCGCCGTGGTCAGATCCTAATGCAATTTTCACGTTTCATTCTCCTTTTGTTTGTTCGTTTTTCCATTCGTCGAGACGCGCCGCAATGGCTGACGCAATCTGGTCGTAGGTATGTTGATAGGTGTCGATGCCGCCGCCGAAAGGATCGGCAATGTCGCCCGCCGGCGAGAGCGGCGCGATGCGTGCTGCGTATTGCGGCACAATCTGGCGCAGCTGTGCAGCCTGCGCCAGGGTCATGGTGTAGACGTGGTCGCTGTAGGCGATGAGGTCCGTGGTCAGAGCGCGGGAACGATGGCCGCTGAGGTCGAGGCCGTGGGCATCGCAGACGCGCACGGCTTCAGGCGTGGCGCCGTCGCCAGGGAAAGCGGCCATGCCGGCAGAGGCAACCGCTGCATCGGCAAAATGGCCATCACGGCGCAGCATGTCAAGGGCGATGGCCGCCGCCATGGGGCTGCGGCAGGTGTTGCCGGTGCAGACAAAGAGCAGGTTCATGCGCTCACGCTCCTTCGAAGCTGTCCGGCCATGGCTGGCTGAGCTTGCCAATGCGGTTCATGATGGCTTCGCCAAGGTCAGCGAGAGGCCAGGCGTCGATGTAAATTTCTTTGACGCCGTAGGCATCCATGCGGCGCAGGCCGTCAAAGAGGCGGTGCGCGGCTTCGTCAGGGTGGGCGAAGCTGCCCATGTTCCAAACGAAGACGTCTTCCGGAATGGTGCCCAGGCCTTGCAGCGTTTCGTCAGCGATGAGCATGCCCACTGGACGCGGCGCTGCTTTGAGGCGGGCCAGGATTTTTTCAGCGCGGTCGTCGCCGGTCAAGAGGTAAGCCGGTGCCTGTGGTGCATAGTGGCGATATTTCATGCCAGGGGCCTTTGGCGCGTCGTCTGGGCCGAGGGGCGCCGCTTCTGTGACAGGCCCGATAAGGGCTTCGATTTTTTCGCGAGGGATGCCGCCGGGACGCAGGATGGCGTATGGGGTGACGGTGAGATCCACGATGGTGGATTCCACGCCAACGCGGCAGGTGCCGCCGTCAACAACGCCAGCAATGTGGTCGCCGAAATCGTGCTCCACATGGGCCGCCATGGTTGGCGATGGGTGGCCGCTGAGGTTGGCGCTTGGACCGGCCAGCGGATGGCCCACAGCACGAATCAGGGTGCGTGCCAAATCGTTGTCCGGCATGCGCACAGCAACGGTGTCAAGGCCGCCGCTGACAACGCTGGACACAACTTTGCGCTTCTTGAGCACGAGGGTCAGCGGGCCAGGCCAGAACGCTTCCGCCAGATCGATGGCAGCTTCCGGAATATCTTCAGCGATGTCGCGCAGGGCGCTCATATCGGCAATGTGCAGAATCAGCGGGTTGTCCGATGGACGACCCTTGGCGGCGTACACGGCGCGGCAGGCGTCTTCATTGAAGCCATCGGCGCCGAGGCCGTAGACCGTCTCGGTCGGAAAGGCCACGAGTTTGCCGGCTCGCAGCGCATCCACCGCTGTCTGCAGGTCTTCTTCTCGAGTGATGTCTAGTAGCATCTTCCCCATCCTTTCTTACTGGGAGTGTGCAATGTTCGTACCTTTTATTATACCTGCTCCCGCCGGAAAATGACAGCCCTGAGCGTCGGTTGCGCAAAAGAAAAGAGACGATCGTCGATAGCGATCGTCTCTTAGAGAAATCAAGAATTGCTATGGCTGTCGTTGAGCAGGGCCTGCATCTCTGCTTCACGACGCTGGCCAGCGGCTTTGATCTTTTCGAGGATGAAAAGAATGGCGATGCCAAGCAGGAAGGCCAGAGGATTGAAGGTCGCCAGGGTCAGCGGCGCTTCGCCGTCGGCGAGGGTGGTTGGCCCCATAACGATGGCGTAGAGCGAACCGAGCATGAGCCCGATGATGAGATAGACCATGGCGCTGCGGTGGCGTTTCAGCGCAGCACGCAGAAAACGCACAGAAACAGCGGCCCCGCAAAGAATGCCGAAAACGAGCACAATCATGCCAGGCAAAACGGCCCATTCTAAACGCACCAGCTTGCCAAAAGCGCTGATCATAGGAAGGTAAACACCCATGATGAGCAGCACCGTGGAACCGCTGACGCCAGGAAGCACCATGGCCGAGATGGCCAAAGCGCCAGAGATGAAGATGTACACATATTGCCCAAGGTTGAGGGTCAGGAAGCTCAGCGCAGCACCACCGCCGCTGCCTTCACGGAAAAAGACCATGCCACAGACGAGCACCAGGCCAATGAGCAGAAATGGCAGTTTGCTGTAATGGCCGACGACAACGTCTCGCTCTTCCTTGATGACAAACGGCAGCGCCGCCAGGGTCAGCCCCAAAAACAGCGAGGTGAGAAAATAGATGTGGCTTTCAAAAAGCTGTGCCAGCACGAGAACAGACGACACCATCCCGATGACCCAGCCGATGCCCAGTTTGCACAGATACCGCAAGCCTTCTTTACGCTCACGCATGGACCCATTGAACAGGTAGTGCAGGGCGTCAATAAAGCGTTCATAGAAGCCCAAAATATAAGCAACCGTGCCGCCAGACACGCCTGGCACACTGTCGGCAAGTGCCATACAGAAACCATGGAAAATATGGTATAGCATCGTTTCTCTCCCTTCGCACCAAGTTTCTCAAAAATGAGCGGCTGTATACACAGCCGCTGCGAGTCTATGTTATTTCATTATTATAGACCATCCGCTGCACACTGGCAACAGCCGCGGACCGATCTGATTAAAAAGCGGGTTCTTCTTCCCGGGTTGTCACTGCACCACAGTGACTGCAATAGTGGTCGTTTCTGCCCATGGCTTCGCCGCAGACAGGGCAATGTCTGCCCAGCGCCGCGCCGCAATGGCGGCAATAGCCGGCATGTTTTGGCGACCAGCTGCCGCAGTCGTCACAGTTGACAAACAGCAGATGGCGATAAAGGAAAAACAGCACCACCGCTGCCAGGTTGCCGACGAGGCCGAGCAAGAGCCAGAGCACGCCGTTCATATTGCTGCGCACGGCCTGCTGATAGAGCCAGCCGGCAACGAGCAGCCAGTAGCCTGCGGCGATGGCCAGCAGCACCAGCCCAACAACGAGCAGCAGCGTGCGCGTTCCCAGTGACACAGCGCCGACGGTGCCAACGCTGTAGCCGGCCAGGCTCCATTCCAGCATTTCTTCCAGGCCTTCAAAGCGCCAGCCCAGCGGTACGCCGCTCTGCGTCATATAGCTCCAGGCACCGCTCAGCTGCGGCCAAAGCAGAAACGCGCCAAGACAGCCAGCGACGACCACCGCTGCCACCACCAGCAATGCGTAATTCTTACCGATACGCTTAAAATCCCAGTTCATGAGTTCGTTATGTAAAGTTGTCATTGTAAAAGCCTCCTTTGCTTTGCCTGTGTTCCATTTGATGGTCCAAGTATAGCAAGGAGGCTTAAACGGCTGATAACGTACTCTTAAACAAATGATAAACTTTTCGCCGCAGGCGAGCGCTCTTATTTTAGGAGCGCTCAGCAGGCATTGAAACGATAGCCGGCCCCCCACACAGAAACAATGTAGCGCGGGTTGGCGGGATCTTTCTCGATCTTTTTGCGCAGGCGATTGATGTGCACCGCCACGGTGGCACTGTCGCCCATGGCGTCCCAGCCCCAGATGCGTTCGTAAAGCTGTTCGCGGCTGAAGACAACGTCGACATTGAGCATGAAAAAGAGCAGCAGTTCGTATTCTTTGTGGGTCAGCTCCACCTCTTCTCCTTCCACATAGACACGGTGGGTTTCTTCATTGAGGCGGATGCCGCCGATCTGAATTTCGGCGCCCTTATGTTCCGCCTTGGTGAGGCGTCGGTACCGCGCCAGATGCGCCTTGACGCGCGCGACGAGCACACTTGGCGAGAAAGGTTTTTCGATGTAGTCGTCGGCGCCGAGGCCAAGGCCGCGTATTTTGTCGATGTCCTCCTGGCGCGCAGTGACCATGAGAATCGGCACGTCCAGCGTCTCGCGCAGGCGGCGGCAGATCGAAAAGCCGTCCATGCCCGGCAGCATGAGGTCGAGCAAGATCAAGTCAAAATCACCGGAAAGCCCGCGTTCAAGGCCGGTGTTGCCATCGGCGGCTATCTCGACGCTGAAACCGTCCAGCTCCAGGTAGTCGCGTTCGATTTCGGCAATGGCAGTATCGTCTTCTATAATCAGGATCTTATCCATGAGACTCTTCTCCTTTCGGCAATGTGATAGCGATCGTCAGGCCATGCGGCGTGTTGGCGCGCGCTGTGACCTGGCCGCCCATGCGCTGCACCGCTTTGGCGACAATGGCGAGGCCAAGGCCGCTGCCCTGGTTGGGGTTATGGCGCGACGGGTCGCTGCGGTAGAACACATCGAAGAGTTTTGGCAGTGCTTCCGGTGCAACGCCCGGCCCATCGTCGGCGATGGTCAGGCAGGCTGCGTCGCCGTTGTCATCGAGGCTAACGATGACATGCCCGGTGGCCGCCGTTTTGTACTTGAGGCTGTTGTCGAAAATGTTGACCAGGATGCGCCGCACCAGTTCGGCATCGGCGTTGACGCGCAAAGGCGCCAGCGCGGCGCTTTGCACGTCCAGCCCTTTGGCGGCGTATTCCGGCGCCACCACTTCGAGCAGGGCGGCAATCTCAGTGTCCAGCTGCAGCGGTTCCATGTTAAGCGGGTAGTTTTCGAGGTCCATTTTGGAATATTGGAAGATCTGCGAAACCATGCGCTGAATTTCTTCGGCTTTGGTTTTGATGGTGCGCAGGTAGGCCTGCTGTTTCTCCGGCGTGTTGGCAACGCCATCGAGCAGCCCTTCCACATAAGCCTGCACCGCCGTCAGCGGCGAACGCAGATCGTGGGAAATGCCTGCCATGAGCTCTTTGCGGCTTTCTTCCTGGCGCTGGCTTTCTTCCACAGAACGTTTGAGCCGCTGCGCCATTTCATTGAACTGGTCGCAGATCGGCGCAAATTCGTCGTCGCCCTCGTAGGCAATGCGGTAGTCGAGGTTCCCCGCGCCAATCTGCTGTACCCCTTCAGCGAGAATATCGAGGGGTTCTTCGATTTTTCGGAAAACAAAGCGCGTGAGAAAATGATTGGTCAGAATGAGGGCGATGAAGATGGCCGCTATGAGAATCACCGCCGCCACCGAAAGCAGCATTTTATAGAAATCGCTGATCATCGCCTGAGCGCTGCCAAAAAGATAGATGCGATAGGTGTCGCCGTCGGCATCCAATGTGCGGGTGTAGAGGCTGCGGCTCTGCTGGCTGATGCTGCCGTCCTGCGGCAGGGCCGCACCGGCAGCCTGCAGGGCTGCGTCGGCAGCATCTTCGTCGCCGTGGGTGTAGAACCGTTCACCGTTGCGCTCAACGATCAGGCGCATGGCATTTTCATCCAGCAAACCAGACAACCGCGACAGCCGTGACAACCGTGTGTCATCATTGTCGGCCTGCAGCGCCTGCTGCGCTGCCAAGGTCACCGTGGCGCCTACCTCGTCGAAATCTTCACTATCATCGAACCCCAGCCCACCGCCGAAGGACATCGCCACCCATACCAACGCCAGACAAAACACCGCCGTTGCCACCGTGATGCCCAGCGGCACACCGATCATCAGAAAATTTGACACCTGCAACCGTGTGCGAATCTTCATCGCGCAGCCCTCCCATCTTGTTTGTCATTGATACAGAAATTATAACACACCCGCCGCACGCATTTTTAAACTCGCCATAAACTTTCATATAAAAAACGCCGCCGGACAACGCCCGACGGCAGCAACTTATTCTCACCAGCTTGACGCATAAGTGATGGGCCGTTCTTTGATACGATGGATGAAACCTTCTGCTTCCAATGCATCAAGACTGCGCCGCAGCGCACTTTTCTTCACATCAGAAAGAATGTCCAACAGCTCCTGTTGATTCAAACCATCATCAAAATCGTCGAACAGCCGCTTCTGCTCGAGAATTCGCATCACATTTCCCTTAAGGTGATCATTCTGGAATGTCGTATCGTGTTCTATGCGTTTCTCCGTTTGTTCGAGCAAGGCGCGCCGTTCCTGAAGATTTTCTATGATGGATTGCTGACCATCGGCAAGGATGGCAAGAAAACCTTCAATAAAATAATTCATCTCGCCAAAGGCATTGAATTTATTGGTACGCGCGAACATTTCAAGATAGCGTTTCTGATTCTGATGACAACCTTGGGAAAGGGAATACGCCGTATATTTGGAACAAGCCTTCGAAAGATAGAGGCTCGACAGCAATCGTCCAACACGGCCATTGCCATCATAGAACGGATGAATGTAACCAAAATAATAATGACCAACAGCTATCTTGATCAAGTCAGGCAGCGGCGCCCCCGCCATGAACTGTACCAGATTTTCTACCGCATCAATGATGCGTGATTCTGGGTAAAGCCCTTCATGAATGCTTTTTCCAGCAACACCACTGAGCACACTGACAGCATCAGAACGAAACAGCTTGCCATCAGGCAGATCATCAGCAGCAATTTCGCCTTCGGTCACATAATCATAGATTTTCCGCACATCTTCGGCGCTGCTTGGCGAGCACAGCTTTCCCTCAGCAATGCCGTAATAAGAATGGATCATACTGGTCAGCCGACGTTTATCAGCGCTGCCTTGTTTAAGCAGACGTGCACTTTCAGCAATTTCAGCACGCGCGCTGTGAACATTTTCCAAGGCGTTGCTGTTAAAAATTTCATCGACAACAAGATTGCGCAAAAATTGCTCCTTAGCAATGCCTGGCAATTGACCGTCGAGCATCATCAGCGCCGCATCCTGCTGATAGATACACGCCATCTGCACCATCATTTCATTGGTAGGTCGGTAGTAAAGCTGAAAAATGTCCTCACTATGCATCGGAGAAATCGTAAACGGAAGCTTAACAGTCGTTTCATCCTGCATCAGCGCAGCATGGTAATCACGCGCCCCTTGCTCATCATTTTTCCAGTTCTTGTACCATTTTTTATAGAAATACTCCATGACGCACCTCCTTTCTCTTAAAATAGCATATTTTCCGAAGAAATATCAATATTTCTATTTTATTTCTTGCAAAAAACGCGATTTTTCTCATATATATCAGCATCAACCTTCTTTTTCTTGTAAAAATCGCCGTTTTTATTATTTGAGTTCTTTTATACATATTACCATTGCGCCTATTGTCAGGAATCAGTAACAAATGTCACGAAAATATCACGATTAGCACTCACCTCTTGCGAGTGCTAACAAAACGTGCTATCATACAATTGTACCAAGAGAGAAGGACCTGAAAGGGGTTCCTCCCCATAGGGCATAAGCAAATAAATGATATGTTCAAAGAAATGGAGGAATGACTTATGTTACCTAGAATTTTTGGTGAAGACTTGTTTGATAATTTCTTTAATGATGATTTTATGATGCGTCCTATGACACGCAATAATGTGCCTCAGATGATGAAGACGGATGTGCGCGAACTGGACAACACCTATGAATTAGATATTGACCTGCCAGGCTTCAAGAAAGAAGACATCAAGGTAGATTTGAAAGATGGCACATTGACCATCAGCGCTGAACGCAACACAGAAACCAACGAAAAGGACGACAACGGCAAATTGATCCGCCAAGAACGCTATGTCGGCACCTGCAAGCGCAGCTTCTATGTCGGCGATGTTCAGCCAACCGATATCAATGCAAAATACGAAGACGGCACTTTAAAGCTATCTGTTCCTAAATACGATAAGACGGCAGTCCCAAGCGGCTCCACCATTGCTATTGAATAATCTCGAATAAAACATGCAGAAACATTAACTCCCTGCCTACATTGACATACATACACCCCCTTAAAAAATGAGCCCCGCGTTCCAGCAAACGCGGGGCTCATTTTTTGTGGTGATGGGCCAAATCTACTGCTATAATGAAAGAAAGCATCAGATATAAACAGGAGGGGCTCGGATGAAACTGGAAGAAATGCGATATTTTGTCGAAATTGTAAAGTCAGGCTCAATCAATCAGGCGTCGAAAATACTTTATGTTGCTCAGCCAGCGCTCAGCCGCACCATCGCCTCACTGGAACGCGAATTGGGGTTTCCATTATTGGAACGCTCCAAACACGGTGTTGTCCCAACAACCGAAGGCAAAACCGTGTACGATGATTGCCTGAAAATACTTTCACTATACGATAATTGTGAACGCCACTGGGAAACGTTGGCTTATCACAAGCAAGAGAATGCAGAACCTGTAACCATTCAGATTGTAGCCTTGCCAATGATCTGCAATAATACAATGAATCAGGTAATGGTCGAAATGGCAAAAAATTATCCGCGCATTCGACTGAAATTATTTGAACGGCAATTGCAGAGCGTCTTAGAGACAGCTGTTTCTACGCCTCATTCTATTGCAATTAGTCACTATAACAAAAGAACAAAGTCTACTGTGTATGCCTTTGCTAAAGATCATGATATGCAAGTTCTGCCTTTATTTGATGACGAATATCGACTCTTTGCAAGTAAGGACAACCCTCTTCTCCAAAAGCCATCTATATTAAAAAAAGATCTAAAAAATTATACTATTGCTTCATATTCTGATGACAATCTTATACAAAATCCTTGCTTCATTAACGCCGGTCTTACCGATCATTTAGAAATAATTGATAACGTTTTATATTTGAGTAATCGCTATGATATGATGCAATTAGCAGCTAAAAATAATCAAATTCTAACAATTTCAGCATTTTATATGACTCAAACCGACCCTTTCCGTGAAAGCAATCAACTAGTTGCTCTACCAGCAAATCTATATGCAATTCCAATGACATATTATATTCTTTTTCCCGAGAGACCTACTCTCGAAGAGCATCTTACTGTTAGAACATTACAAACACATTTTAATGCACTCGCAGGTATATCTCTAAATTCTAATATTTTATAGAAATAAAAGGGCCTCATTATCTTTGAGGCCCTTTTTATTATCATAAATTAAAGAAATTTACAGCATTGTTATACATAATGTCCTCAACAACTTCTTCACGAAGATGTTCAAGATAATATTTCACACTGCCTTCAATATCCACACATGGATACGCAGAACCATAAAGGAACTTGTCATGGAGCATATAATTGGCTGCTTCCAGATATTCGCTGCCGCCAGCAGAATGCAGGCCATAGATGTCTGGAGACAGATACACATTATCTGCGTGAAATGCCAAATGCACAGCATGTGTTACCCAAGGAAACCCACCATGACAAAGCGCAATTTTTAATTTAGGAAATGTGTCTGCAACCACTTCGGCGTGTGCAGGATTGCAGTATTCAAATGTTGGACCATGAAATCCGCCAAAAGAAATCAGCATTGGAATGTTGTTCTTTTCGCAGAATTCATATAATGGAAACAGACCTTCATCATCCATGAAAACGCCGCCCATCCCTGGTTCAATAAACGGCGCAATGCAAGGTCCATCAATAATATATTTTTGAACAAGCTGAATGGCTGTTTCACTATCATCAACAGGGAGTCCGCAAGCACCAAGAAAACGGTCTGGATATTTCTTTAGCAACTCAACGAGAGCATCATTTTCAAATCCATTTTTATTTTTGCGAATGGACACAACACCGGTGAAATCACCGCAGCGATCCATTTCTTCAAAAAGTATATCCAAAGATTTTTGTTTAACCGATTCTGCCACATTCATGCCAAAACGCATTGGAAAAGTAAACGAAGAAAAGCGTGACGTGTCTGCTGGATCATACATGGTTTCCAGATAAGGCTTAAATGGAGGGCGACAGCGTACATCTAATATTTTCATAATCAAACATTCCTTTCTTATACAATCATTAAATTATATCAAGCCAAAAAGATACCACCAAGGGACAACTAAAATCCAAAATAGCACAAGTGTAATGGCCATTTTAATAACGTTATATTTCATGAACTCTTTCATACTCATAACGCCAAACCCAAACAGAATCAACAAATAAGCATTTTCATATGGGAAAAAGACCATATCATTAGCAAAAAACATCGCCATAAAAGGCAGCAATGGGTAAGAAATTCCTATACCAGATCCTAAAGCAGCAAGTGGCCCAGGGAACATTCCCTGCATAGCAGAAGGAGTCATCAAAATATTCATGATAATCCCCAAAATAATGCACAGGAAAAGGAATAAAGGTTTTGGAACACCAGTTAAGAAAGGCGTTATGTATGTACTGATCGCCTCACCAATGCCTACAGCACCACCAACATTACCAATACCCATGCACGATGCAATAAATATGATAAATCCAACATTGATATTATCTAAGGACCCTCTTTGCGTCGCAACATCAATACCTGGTAAGAAAAATAAAATTGGTACAATAATAAACCCATAATTAATATCTAAACCATGAATTGGCTGCGTAAAAATATAAATAAATAGTAATGCTGTTAATACAATGGCTTTTTTCTCTTTAGCCGTCATTGGTCCTAACTTAGAATATTCAGCTTCAAAGTACTCTTGCCCACCCTTTAAAAATTTTTGTGGTTTATATATTTTAAAGAAAATCGGCACACACAAAATATTTATAACTAAGAGGGGAAAATTATAAACAATAGTCGCCCACCATTCCATCTGGAAGTCTGGTACAGCCATGCGCACACCATTACCCCAAATTGCAACACTTGCCGGTGAATATACAAAGTTTAGCGCCGCTGTAGACACGATCTGTCCAACAATCATAATCAGTAGCCCTTCCTTTGTATGTTCAAGGTGTAATGCTTTTACTACCCCATAACAAAGTACTATTGTTGCCATCCAACCATTAGTAAAGGTAACAAACATCACAGCAAGACCTGCAATCAACAAAGCAAAAAGCAGCCTAATCAAGCTTCCTTTGCATTTAGTTCCTGCCCAGAGAACAAGACGATTCAGTAAACCACTTTCATCTAAACAATTCGCAAAAATCATCCCGCCAACAATCATGAAAATCATAAAGCTGGATGACCATATCCCTAAAGCTACATCTACTGTACATGCGCCTAAAATAACATACATTATCGGTAAAAGTAAGCCGACTAAAAAATTAGGTAACAGCTCAAATGCTGCCAATAATAGGACAAACACAGTTGCAACTAAAAATGCTCGCATTGGCGCTGTAAAAACATCATTTATTGGAATCATATAACAAGCTATTGCCAATATAATCGCTGCCGCCCATTTTATGGCAACGACATTTTTAGAATATGCTCTCGACATCATTTCGCACCCTTTCTTTTGTCGATGTTGAAAAGGCACCGCGCAGTTCCTTTTATCGATTTCATAATTCATATTAATGCATTGTATGAATTTTGTATAATGCCGCTGTCATATGTGGGTTATATCAAAATAGCATAAGATCAAATGATGGAACATATAAATCAGCCCCGCGTTCCAGCGAACGCGGGGCTGATTTTTTGTGTTCTACATCTGTTTTCCCAGCTGATAGGCCTCTTCCAAGGATGGATGGCCAGTAATGGCGCCAGGTTCGCGGACGCCGCTAACAAGGATGTGGCCAAGGTCTTCAATGTTGAAGTAACGCAGGATCATGCGGTATTGCAGGAGAATGGCATCGAACATGTCTGGCAAAGTGTTACCAGAAACGAGCAGCAGCGCTACACGCTTGATGACAAACGTATTGCGCAGCGGAGTATGCAGACGATCAATGAGGGCTTTGAGCTGAGCGCTGATGCTGTAGAAATACACGGGCGAAGCAATGATAAGGGTATCCGCTTGAACAAGGGCAGCATAAACCTGCGTCATATCATCCTTTTGAAAGCAGGCGTGGTCTGGCTCTGTGGCACAGCGTTCACAACCGATGCAAGGATGAATACGAAGTGTCGCCACAGACAGCACTGTCACCTGGTGTCCAGCCGCTTCTGCACCGCGCACAAAGGCCTGCACCAGCTGCGCCGTGTTGCCCTGCCGACGCGCACTGCCATGAAGTACAACGATGTTGGCCATAAATGATGCCTCCTTTCTTTTTATATGATACACGATGAAAACCTATAAAAAAATCCTCGATCAATAGGATTTTCCATTGAACGAGGATGTGGAGGGTGATTACACTTCTGCAGCTTCCTTTTTGGCCATCACGGTCTTGACCGCATCGAGAATGAACTCGCGGCCGAGGCGGGTGTCGATGCAGAGGTCATAGTGGTCGGAATAGCCCCATGTTTGATCGGTGTAGTAGTTGTAGTTGTCGGCACGGCGGCGGTCGGTGCGGGCGATGGCCTGACGTGCCTGGTTTTCTTCCATATGTTCCGTTTTAATGATGCGCTCTACACGAGATTCCATTGGTGCATGCAGGAAAAGGCTGACACAATGGTCGTAATCGCGCAGGATATAGTCAGAGCAGCGGCCAACAATGACGCAGTTGCCTTTGCGCGCCAAATCCTTGATGACTTTGGTTTGGGCGTTGAAGATGACATCTTTTGGTGCGTCGTCGGTGTTGGAATAGACATACATTTGATTGAACAAATCGTGGATAAGATGGCTGCCCATGCTTTCTTCATTCTTTTGGATGTAGTCTTCTGAGTAACCTGTGATGCCGGCGGTTTCAGAGATGATTTCTTTATCATAGAAGGAAAAACCGAGCTTGAGCGCAAGGTATTGACCGATGGCATGGCCACCGCTGCCGTATTGACGACCGATGGAGATGACCCAGTTTTCGCCTTCGAAAGCCGGTTCATACATAGCAACCTCGTCGCTTTCCACTTCAGCAATAAATTTGTCGAAGGTGTGAATCTTGCGGCCACAAAGACGGGCAATATAGCCAACAAGAAAAGCAGCGATGATGGTCCCTTCACGCACCCCATTGAGGCGATGCGCAAAAATAAATGAGAGCACAACAGCTATCACTGTCAGGGTAACATCGTTGGCAATTTTTGTCATACCAAAATCGGTATGCCAGGTGCTGCTGATGGCACGCACCAGAGATTCCCCTGGCAGCATGGCAACGTTGGCAAGGGTTTCAAGATACACACCAAAGCCAAGGATGATGCAGCCTACAAGCAAGAAGAGCAATTTCTCGATGTACACGGAGAAAGTGATATGTTGGATCATGGCGGTGGTCAAGTCGATGCAATACCCAAAGATGACGCAGAAGGGAATTTGCAATGCATGTTCCAGCTTAAAATTGCGGCGTAAGATGATTAGCTGCAGGATAACCATGATCATATTGACAGCGATGGTAAATTCGCCAAGGGTAAATGGGAAGTTCAAGCTCAGTACGTATGGTACCGAAGAAATTGGTGAGGTACCGAGATCGGCTTTGGTGATGACGCTGACGCCGAGAGAGTTGATGAACACCCCGATGAAAAAGATGATGTAACGTTTGATTTTGTTGGTCGTCACTGTTCCAAGCTCCTTTCTTGAAGATTATCATAAATCTTAGTGAGCGTTGCCATGAAATCGGCACGCTCTGTCTCTGAGATTCCCTCAAAAGCGATGGCTTCCATTTCAGCGAAGGCGGTCTGCACTTGCTGAGAGCTGGCCATGCCTTTTTCTGTCATAAAAACATGCGTGGTCTTTCGATTACCATTCATATTGCGGCGCTCAACAAGTCCGCGTTCGCTCATGCCTTTAAGCAATGTGGTGAGCGAGCCTGGCTCAATGTGGCAGCTGCTGGCAATGTCCTTCTGTGAATCACCATCGTGACTGTGCAAATGATCCAATACTTTTGGCTGACCAACTGTAAGATCTGTGTGGCGCAAATGCGCAAACACCCCTTTTTGAAACAGCGATTGGGTGACCATCATCAGGTAATGAAATGAATGTTCCATGGCGGCTCCTTTCTAAAATCTGAAAATAAAAATAGTTTGAACCCAAACTATTTTTAACGTCAACGTTGTATATTATAGGACATCCCACTCCTATATTCAAGGGTAAAAATGACAATTTAACAACATTGACTTTCTATTTTTTCATTGTTATAGTAAATCCACCAATTGCAAAGGAGGAATTTTCTATGACTTATGCAATGCGCCGCAGTCGTCAGGCTCTTGCGCAAGAAGTTTGCGCCGATATTCTCAGTAATGGTAGTTCTGGTGTGCTGGCATTGTCCGATAAAAACAACCACCCCTATGCCGTGCCATTGAGCTATGTGTATGTCAATGACACGCTCTATTTTCACAGCGCCAAAGCCGGCCATAAGGTCGACCTTATCCAGGAAAATCCATCTGCGTCTTTCTGCGTCATCGCCGATGACCATGTGGTCCCTGAACGCTTCACCACCTACTATCGCAGCGTCATCGTCTTTGGTCATATACGCATGGTGGAAGATGCCGACGAAGCACACCGCGCCATCATCCTGTTGGGGCGCAAGTATGCACCAAACGAAAGCCAGGCTGCGCTTGAGCAGGAAATCGACAGCACCTGGTCCACGCTTACCATCTTTGCCATGCACATTGATGCTGTCACTGGCAAAGAATCCTTTGAACTGACAAAAGCAGGCGAAGAATAAAGACCAAAAGCCCGATAAGAGCGCTGCGCTCTTATCGGGCTTTTTTCATAGGTTATCGTTTCTCCACCGCTTCAGCAATCGCATCAGCGACCGCTTGGGCCCCTTCATTGGCAAGATGAATGCCGTCGTCGAGGAACCATTCTGGATGATTGAGTGTCAAGTTGTAGATGTCGACGACGGTGAGGCCTTCACGTTCAGCAAGGGTATGGATGCTGTCGTTAACGGCCGCAAAAGCGGCAGGCTGCACCCCAAAGCTGACCATGCCTGCGGTCTCTTCAAAATGCGGCGCTGGCGGGGTGCAAAGCAGCACGGTCGGCGAACTGTCGAGGGTTTGATAGGTGTGCACAAGGTCGGCGTATTCTTCCGCAAAAGCGTCGCCGCCACGCCAGCTGGAACGATTGGTGTCGTTGGTGCCAAACATGAGCACAACGATGTCCGGCTCATCAGCCAAACTGGCTTCATAGGCAGCGGTGTCGTTGTAAGGATCGATGCCGCTGGCCATGGCAGTGGTGCCGCTGACACCATAATTGCTGACTGCATAACCATTGCCGAGGCGTTCTGCAAGGTATGCGGTGTAGCTTTCCGCGCCATAGCCTGCAGTATTGCTGTCGCCAACACAGGCAATACGAGTGGGGGTTGCTGCAGATGTTTCTGAACTGCTGGTAGATGTGGTGCCAGAATGGTCTGCATGACCACAACCGATCAGTGTGACAAGGCTGAGACAAAGCCCCGCACAGATGAATCGTTTAAACCGCATGTGTGTCCTCTCCTTTTTCAGGCTGCGATGTTTCATAATAGCGCCTGCATGGCAGATTGTTTCTTGCGCATGCCTCAGTCAATGGTCAATGCAGCGGCGAGCTCTTCTGTAGAGAGTTCAGAGAATGGGCGCACTGGCAGTGGCCGATCCACATGGTCGCCGATGAGTTTTTCCATCCAGATCATGTGGTACCAGCGGCCAAATTTGTAGCCGCAGCGCTGAAATTCGCCAACAAAGCGATAGCCTAGATGGGCATGGAAATCGGCACTGTTGCGGGTAAGGTAAGGATCATCAGCGCCTTCCGGCACGCCGATGCAGGCATAGAGATTGGTGATGCGCTGGAGACGGCTGATGGTTTCCAGGGAATGGTAGAGGGCACGGCCAATGCCTTTGTGGCGGCAGTTTTTGTCAATGTAGATGGATGTTTCTGCCGACCATGCATAGGCGGCGCGGCCAACGAAGGCACTGGTATACGCATAACCAAGAATCACACCGCGAAATTCGGCAATAATGTAAGGGTATTGCTCCAGCGTGCGTGCAATGCGGGCACGAAATTCGTCCACGCTGGGCACCTCGTATTCAAAGCTGATGGCTGTTTCAGTCACATAAGGCGCATAGAGCGCCAGAAGCGCTTCGGCATCGTCCGGCGTAGCAACGCGGATGCTAATGTTATTCATGAAGGATTCCTCCGTTTCGTTTTGCTGGACTTATTATAAAACAGCACAAATCATCGCGCAATATAGCCCGCCCCTATATACGAGAAAAACCGCAAGGCGCCCACTGCCTTGCGGTTTTTTTACTGCGGATTATACAAAGAGATAGGATTTTCCGACCGACAGCCACGCAAGGGAGAGATTGGAGAAAGCCCTGCGTGTTTGCGATCCTGCTGTCGGTACTGTCTAGAGGAAGGTCTGTTTTCTTCTTCACAAGTAAAACAATCAATCTTTAAAAAGTAGAGGAGTAGAGGTGTGATTGTCAATGAATCGGATTTTCGCGCTTTTCAGCGCTAAGAGGTTTTCTTTGAGAGGTCACCATGCCTTGCCCAAAACATGGTATCTCTGCCAAAAGCCTGTTTGCAAGTGATTGTACAAACGACCCTGCGCTGTTCGTTTGTACGCTTAGAGGTGTTGACGCAGTCGTTTCGGAGTGACTGCGACATAGAGTTGTCACGCGGCAAACCGCATGCATTTACGCTCTGGCGATGGCGACGCCCAAAGCGATGGCTGCTTTTTCTTCATCGGAACCTGGTTCCGGAGAGTCGAGAATGGCCAGGCCATCTGCAACAAGATTGCAGCCCAAACGGACAGCGTCCTGCGCCCAAAGGTCCATGTATTCGCCGCTGTTCCAATTGTAGGAGCCAAACAGTACCACATTTTTGCCTGAAAGTTTCCCTTCAATGCTGTCCCACATTGGCTGAAAATCTTCTGTTTCAAGCTGCTCGTCGCCCATGGCTGGCGAGCCAAAAGCAAAGTTGGTATACTGATCCATCATGCTTGGGTCAAAGTCCCAAGGCATGTACACGTCGGCCTGCGCTCCGGCTTGTTCCACGCCCTGCTTCACCAGTTTCATGATGTTTTCGGTGTTACCCGTACCACTCCAATATACAATCGCGACTTTCACTTCTGTACACATCCTTTCTACGATCAAATTGCACGGGCCAGCGCTTCAAGAGGCTGCCCTTCCCGATATCGGGTGAGACATACCAGCCGGCTGTCGTCATAGGCTGCAAAACATTTTCTGGCCTGTTCTTCATTGTGGAACACACACCAGTGACCCTGCAGCTTCGCACATCTTGATCCGAACTGCACGAAACTCTTGACGTCTTCCAGCGGGTAGGAAAGAAAGAGACCAATCTCGTGTGGAAAACCATCGTGCTGCTGCAAACGCTTGGCGAGATGAGACAGCGCCGCCTGATAGCTAAAATCCGCATAGCCAAGGGGTGTTAAAAAGGCTTGCGTGTCAGGGTCTGCCAAATCACGCGCAAGGGCGTCGACACGATATACATAAACGAGCGGCATCTTTCCGTTCGTGAAAAAGAGACGCACATTGATGCCAAAGCGGCGCAAGCGTTTCCGCGCAGCCACTGCTTCCTGACAAATCGTCTGTGGATCCAGTTCACAAGTGTTAAAAAGCCCACCTGTTTTGATCCCGGTCAATACAGGGGCACAAAAACGAACAATGCGTTCTTCTAAGGTTTCCATGGTCATCTCCCTTTCAAAAGAAGTTGTTTGAATCAGCGAGTTTTATATCGCTAACTCATGGTTTCATTATAGTATGCACTTGCTAACTTGTCAACAAAAAAGATTAGCAATGTGAAACTTTTTTCAAGAAAACAGTTTCTTTCACCATAGCGTTGCGCTTGTCCTGGCACTATGCTACCATTAAACCATCCTGGCATGTGAACAACCTTTATTCTCTACACTTTTTCATGCCAGACTTCGCACTGAAAGGAGCAGGACCATGCTCACCTATGATCTTTCCACCACCAACAAAGGCGCACTCTATGAAACACTCTATAAAAACATTCGTGATGATATAAAAAGCGGGATTTTGAAAGCCGACGAAAAACTGCCCAGCAAGCGCACGCTGGCAAAAAATCTTGGTGTCAGCACCATCACCGTAGAAAGTGCCTACGCGCAGCTCATCAGCGAAGGCTACGTCTATTCATTGCCCAAACGCGGCTACTACATCGCCAAACTTGATGCTCCAGTGAAAACAGTAAGTACCGAAAAGCCAACAGCAACCATCATTCTGCCGCAATCACGTCCACATTACGCCTTTGATTTTTCTCGCACCCAAACCAACCCAGATCAATTTCCTTTTGCCACCTGGAAAAAACTGCTGCGCGAAGTCATCGCCGAAGAAAGCCAAGCCCTCATGGAAAAATCACCATCTGGCGGTGTGCTGGCACTACGCCAGGCCATCGCTGGTCACTTGCGCGATTTTCGCGGCATCGATGTGCATCCCGATCAAATCATTGTCGGCGCCGGCACCGAATATCTCTACGGCCTGTTGATTCAGCTTCTGGGCCGCGATAAAGTCTACTGCACAGAAAATCCCGGCTACCGGAAAATTCCTCAAATCTATCGTGCTCAGGGCGTATGCTGCCATTTTGCCGATATGGACGAACAAGGTGTCACCGTCTCCGGTCTGCGCGCCGCTGGCGCTGATATTGCCCATATCGGCCCCACGCATCAATTTCCAACAGGCATCACCATGCCTGTCAGCCGCCGCTACGAACTGCTCGCCTGGGCGAGCGAAACCGACGCCCGCGCCATCATTGAAGATGATTACGACAGCGAATTTCGTCTTCACGGGCGCCCCATTCCAGCCCTGCAAAGTCTCGATGCCTCAGCCAGCGTCATCTACATGAACACCTTCGCCAAATCCCTCTCCTCCACGGTACGCATCAGCTACATGGTGCTGCCTGTGGCGCTGGCCAACCGCTTCTACGAACACCTGGCCTTTTACTCCTGCACCGTCTCCAACTTTGAACAATTCACCCTGGCACGCTTCATCGACGAAGGCTATTTTGAAAAACACATCAACCGCATGCGCCTCTTCTACGCCCGTCAGCGCCAGCTGGTGTTCGACGCCATCGCTCAAAGCCCCCTCGCCGGTCTCTGCGACATCATCGAACAAGACAGCGGCTTACATGTGCTCCTGCGCCTGCACACCCGCCACAGCGACGCTGCCCTGGCCGCACGCTTGGCCGAACAGGGCATTCACCTCTCCGCCCTCAGCGAATACTATGAAACCAACGCCCCAACAGCCAGCCACCAATTCCTCCTCAGCTACGCCAACCTCGACCTCAACGCCCTGCCACAAGCATTGGAAGCAGTAGCACGCTGTCTGTAGCATCAGCACAGAAAGGACAAAACAATGAAACCTGCCAACTTGCTTTCTATCTATCAAGGCGGCCAAGCACTGGCTTCGCTGGGAAGGGCTGCTGAACGTCGTTATAAAGCGCTGAAAAGCCACGAACTTGCAACCATGCGTGCTCTGTGCGACAGCCTCAAATTTGAAGGCTGCGGCATTGCCGAATTGGACGGCTTCTTTGCCGGTTATGCCATCGACCGCATCAGCAAAGAATTCGACCTGCTGCGTTTCGGCCGTGACTGTATTGTCAACATCGAGCTCAAAGCACCACTGCGGCGCACCAACAAAGAAACTAAAATTCTAAGGCAAATGCGCGCCAACTACCACTATTTAAGCTTTCTTGGCCGGCCGCTGCACCTTTTCACCTATGTTGATAAAGGCGGTTTCTACGCGTACGACCCTAGCACGCAAACTTTACGCACCAGTGATGCCGCCGAAATTGCAAACATCCTGCGTCACCAACGCCTTGATCCCGACGCCGATCCTGATAAACTTTTTGTCCCTGCCAATTATTTAATATCTCCTTTTACCGATACCGCGCGCTTTCTGCAAGGAGAATATTTTCTGACCACCAGCCAGCAGTCGGTGAAAGACGCCCTTCTCCACGCCCACAAACGCTTTCCAGGCACATGCTTATTGCTCTCTGCTGCAGCGGGTACTGGGAAAACCCTGCTCCTCTATGATATTGCTAAAACCATTCACAGCAACAGCAGCGCAGCACTGCTTCATCCCGGCCCGCTCAACAGTGGTCAGCTGCGTTTTCGCAACCAATTAGGCTGGGATATTTATGCCCTCTGCGACATCCATCCTGCCACCCTTTGCAGCCGCTACGCCCTGCTTCTCATCGACGATGCCCAGCATTTGCGTCACAGCGACCTCCACGCCCTCGCCAGCGCGGCACAAGCCAGCAACACAAGCCTGCTTTTGGCCTTTGAAACCATCCCAGAACTGCACCTTGATCCATCCAGCGACAGCCGCGCCTTCCTCAGCGCTCACCATCCTTCTCTGCGCCTGCACAGCACAGCCCTTTCCGCCAAAATCCGCACCAACAGCACACTCTCGGCCTTTATCACAAACCTCTTTCACCTTGGCGCTACACCCCTCCATAAAACCAGCGACTGCATCAGCCTTGACTACCTCTACGAAGCCGCTGATCTCCGTGCCTATGCCAGCCATCTCACCAATCAAGGGTGGACCCTGCTCACAAGCACTACCGCTGGCCCTGGCATCTCTCTCGCTGACTGCGGTGCCATCGACCTGCGCCACGCAAGCGGCCATGAATATCCTCGTGTTGCCGTCATCCTAGACCGCCGCTTCTTCTACGACCCCACCGGCCACCTGCAAACCACCGACCAAACCAGCACCGCCCTCCGCAGTCTCTACCACCTCCTCACCCGCACCAACGACCACCTCAAACTCATTCTCTACAACAACCCACCCCTCTACCTTGCGCTGTTAAAGTTATTGGAAGAGAACTGATTCATCGTGCCACCTATTCAATAGGTGGCATTTTTCTCCATTTGCTTCCATATTCTTAATAAAATACTATCGATTTTCAGAATTTATTTGCAAATTTTTCTTGAAAGTAATGCTTTTTCATCCCAAAAAACCCTGCTGGCAAGAACATAAAAAGCGTTGTAATCTAATTATAGATTCTAAAACAATTTTTTATCTTTTGGAGGAATTATCATGAATGATAGAAAAGTAATTATTTTGGGTATCGATGGGATGGACCCAAAACTTTGCAAACGTTTTTTAGACGAAGGAAAATTGCCTAACATCCAGAAAATGCTTGATATGGGTGCTGCACGTGAAGATCTAATGATGCTTGGTGGTGTTCCTACAATTACACCACCAATGTGGACTAGTCTCTCGACTGGTGCTTATCCAATGACTCATGGTGTTACATGCTATTGGAATACAGCCGGCAAGGAAATTAATAAATTGAAAAACAATTTCAATTCTGCCAATGTTAAAGCAGAACAGCTTTGGGAAGTATCTTCTAAAGCAGGAAAAAAGACTCTCGTGTGGACCTGGCCTTGCTCATGGCCACCAGTCATTGACAATCCAAACCTTCATATTGTTGGCGGTATGGCTCCTACTGGTCCAAACTCAGGTTATGGCACAATTGAAGGTGAACACCTTATCTATGGTTCCACTGATTTCACGGAAATCAGCTTAAGAAGCCATAAAGAACTTAAAGGTGGCGCTGGCTGTATCATTACTGATGACATGAAAGAAGCCATGAGACGCGAAGATACCGTAACCGATGACATTCGTGCTGCTCATGCTGCTGTTAACTCTGGTCGTACAGTTGAAGCGTTCCCATCTTTTGACTCCATGGAGGGAGAAGAATTAATTGAATTCGAAGAAGCACTGATTCGTTACAATTCTCCAATTAAAGAACCTAAAAACTGGAAGTTTGACATTCCTGAAGGCGCAAAAGAATTCAGCGTTATCGGCAGTATGGGTCGTGTACAATATCCAGCTTTGATTCTGAAAAATGAAGAAGGAATTTACGACACGGTCGCTGTTTATAAAAACAAAAAAGATTCAAAACCGCTCGATGTAATCAAAGACGGCGAATTCCATCCAACTGTTGTTACCGATGCCTTCAAAAATGAAGAACGCATCTCTGTAACTCGTCACTTGACCATCGTTGAATTGGCTCCAGATGGTAACTCCATCATCTTCTCTGTTGGGGAAGCACTTGATATTACCACCGATGGTAAAACCGAAGTTTGGTCTCCAAAATCTCTCTATCAACAAACCCTCGACA
>JAXJBF010000042.1:0-9247 GCA_036303105.1 Peptococcaceae bacterium
GCCATGATCCGCGCCCTCTGCGCTGACCTCGGCCTGCCACTGCAAACCTTTGTCAACCGCGCCGACATGCGCGGCGGCTCCACCATCGGCCCACTTGCTGAAGCAGCCACCGGCATCGAAGCCATCGACCTTGGCAGTCCCATGCTTGCCATGCACAGCATCCGCGAATGTGCCAGCCTCAGCGACCAAGCTGCCATGCAGCAGCTGATGACTGCCTTTTTCAACAATTAAAAAGAAAAACCATGAAGCGCCATTCTCACTGCGAGAATGGCGCTTCATGGTTTTGCACAAAAAAAGACGCCGCCTCCTTGGAGACAACGTCTGATAACATTTTAAAGCGATCAATCATCAACGATGATATAGGTAACATTCACAGGACCATGTACCCCAACAACACGAACGAGTTCGATGTCGGAAGTAGAGGATGGACCGGAAATGTGAACGATGGCGCTTGGGAAACCAGCTGGGTCCTTCTGATACTGCTTGCGCAATTCAACCATGGTATCGCCCATGCGACGATGAATGGTGCTGCGGCGCAATACAGCAACGTGGGTGATTGGCAGCAGACCAACGCTGCGGCCAGAACCAGAGGTCATAGGCTGCACGAGGGTAGCCGTTTCAGCAATCCCCATGGAAGGGAACGTGATCCCAATGTTGGCATCCTGAGCGTTGTTGATGTTGTATTCGCGGCCCTTGGAAGCATCCCACTTTACAAATTCAAGGCCGTCTTTGCCGTTGGCATCTTCGAATGCCTTGTTCAGGCCATATTCGTCCATTTCTGGAACCATTGGGCAAACAACCTTGCCGCCACCATAGTTCTTGATCACATCAATGATGACCTTCTTAACATCTGCTGGTGCGCATTCGGTGTACTGGATGGACAGCTTGTCACATTCCACTTTGAAACGTTCGAGCATTTCTTCTGGGGTCTGCACTTCACTCATGATGTGGTGCTGAATGCCCTTGGTGAAATCATAAGGTTCAACGGATTTTGGCACTTCGTTACGGCCCAGGGCGAGAGAAACGTTGTGCAAAAATGCTTTTTTATGCTGTTCGGTTAACATAGATTACTTCCCGCCTTTCTTTTGTGCTTCGTGTTTCTTGAACCAGTCTCTGAATTTTTCCTTGGACAGGGTGTCCATATCGCGAGACTGGGTCCAGTTCTTGAGCACAGGAATCTTGATGTTTTCCTTGAGAGACTTGCGGTCCTTGGCAAGGAGTGGCATCATACGTGCACCAACCTTGGTACCAAGATCGAAGATACCTTCATGTGCCAAAACAGTACCAGCAGCCTTGAATGCAAAATTCTGCATACCCTTGCCATAGCCGTATTCTTCAACGAGAATCTGACGATGACGCAGAATGAGTTCATGCAGAGGAATCTTAACTGGGCAGTGGTCACTGCAAGCACCGCAAAGGGTGGATGCCCAAGGCAGAGAACCAGCCTTGTCATAACCAACGAGCAGTGGGGTCAGAACAACACCCATTGGACCTGGATAGATGGAGCCATAACCATGACCGGTGATATGACGATATACAGGGCAAATGTTAAGGCAAGCACCGCAGCGGATGCAGCGAAGCATGTCACGGAATTCGCTGGCAAGGATCTTAGAACGGCCATTATCAACGATGATGATGTGCTGTTCTTCTGGACCATCGACTTCGTCAGATTTACGAGGACCAGTGGTCATGGAGAAGTAAGACGTGATCTTGGAACCAACGGAGCTGCGTACCAAAAGGGCGATCATAACGTCAAGTGCTTCAAAGCTTGGAACAAGACGTTCCATACCCATCAGAATGATCTGAGTATTTGGTACAGACGTAGTCATACGGCCATTCCCTTCGTTGGTAACGAGGGTGCAGGTACCAGTTTCAGCTACACCAAAGTTGCAGCCAGTCATACCAACATCAGCGTTGAGGAATTTTTCACGGATAAAGCCACGGATGAACTTGGTTTCGCGGGTTGGGTCTTCATCGCCAGTATAGCCATATCTAGCAAAGACGTCGCGAATAGAATTACGGTTCAAATGCAGCGCAGGAACAACGATGTGGCTAGGTGGGTTCCAGTCATTGAGCTGCAGAATGATTTCAGCCAAGTCGGTTTCGAACACTTCAACGCCATGATCGATCAGTGCATGGTTGATGTCGATTTCTTCACTCACCATGGACTTACTCTTAACCATCTTTTTAGCGTTGCGCTTTTCGAAAATTTCAATAACCTGCTGCACAGCTTCCTTATCGGTCTGTGCAAAGTAAACATGAGAGCCTGCCTTTTCAGCATTTTCGGCAAACTGTGCCAGGTAATAGTCGAGATTGTCGAGAACATGATTACGGATACGACGTGCTTCTTCACGAAGTTCTTCCCATTCAGGCACTTCTTTAACAAGCGCTTCACGCTTGCCATAGAAAACATCGGTTGCCGTGGTGATCGCATTATGTTTGAAATCATCAGAAATGCAATCTTTAACACGTTCCTGGAAAGTCTGGTCTTTGCCGTTTAATTTGTAGAGAATTGCCATATCTTTTCCCCCTATTCTTAGCGGCAATTGAGAATTTCAGCGATGTGCATCACGCGGATATCGCGGGTCAATTCACCTCTGTCACGCATACGGTCGAGACGACCTGCAATGTTCATGAGGCATGCCTGGTCAGCGCCGCAGAGAATATCTGCACCACTATCGATAACAGTCTGTGCCTTTTCAGCAACGATCTGTTCGGAAATATCAGGCTGCTTTACAGAGAAAGTACCGCCGAAACCGCAGCAACGGTCTGCCTTTTCCATTTCAACATATTCAAGGCCGTGGACGTTCTGCAAAAGGATCAGTGGTGGTTCCTTAACACCAAGCAAACGGGTTGCGTGGCAGGATTTGTGGAATGTTACCTTCTTATTGAGGGTAGCACCAACATCGGTCACACCAAGGACATTAACAATGAAATCGGTGAATTCATAAAGACGATCTGCAACACGCTGAGCGCGGATAGCCCACTGTGGTTCATCAGCAAGAATCTTCATGTATTCATGCTTCATTGCAAATGCGCAGGAGCCGGAGAGGCTGACGATGGTTTCAGCATCTTCGAAAGCTTCGATGGTATTCTTGATGGACGCCTTAGAAGCCTTCACATAACCAGAGTTGATCAATGGCTGGCCGCAGCAAACCTGTTTCTTTGGAACAACGATATCACAACCGAGACGTTCCAGCACCTCAACTGCAGCGATACCAACCTGTGGATAGAACATATCCACCATGCATTGGGTAAATAAATGAATTTTCATAGGACACCTTCCTTATTCTAGAAAATTTACTTGCAAGCAGGACGAGCATGTCTCCTTTGCCAAAGCACCTGTCAAATGTATGAAGAATTCATTTGCGATGTGTCCTAACAGCTTTTGACACAACGTTCCTGTCTAATGAATTAGTATAGCAAAAAAGCTTCCAAAGCACAAACACATCATCTTATATTTGCTATAAATTTATGCCAAATTCTCACAAAACATTTGCAATACATGCTATTCCTGCATTTTATATATATTATAGCCCTAAAAATGCTATACTGAAAACAAAAAAATTATCGTTTTTTAACGATCAGAAAAGAGGAAACCTTCATGCGTTTGATATTAATTCGTCACGGCCAGGCTGAGGATGCAGCCGCCGACCAAACCGATTTTCACCGTGCCCTGACAACGGCCGGTAAAGAACGGCTTGAAAACGCCTACCCATCTTTGGCGCGCTATCTCAACGCCAAAAACCATTGCGAAGTCTGGACCTCACCAAAAACCCGCGCCCTGCAAACAGCAGAAGTGCTCTGCCGCTACATGCCGGATGTGGCGCCACAAGTCCAGCCATTTCTTGAAGAAGGCGACTTTCAGGCATTCTGCAAAGCGCTCGTCAACCACGACCACGGCGAAACCATCGTCGTCATCGGCCACGAACCTTACCTCAGTGACTGGGTGCGTGAAATGACCGGGCTCGATGTGCACCTCAAAAAAGGCTGCGGCGAAATGCTCTACCTGCCACCAGCGCAGCCAGAGCAAGCCATCCGCATCAACAGCATCAACTTCGAGCAAATGAAAAACCTCGACCTTTTCAGCGTACCCCTTGGCGTCAGCATCAGCACCCTCATCCAGGATCAACACAAGCGGATCATCAAAGCCCGCGACACCTTCCTCTCCGATCCAGATGACAGCGAAGCCCTCAGCCAGCTGCGCGTTGCATTGCGCAGCCAGTACGCGCTGCTGCAATTCATTGAACCCTACTGCAAAACCAAACCATTCCACAAAGCAGAACGCCTCTACCTCTCCCTTTACGACGACCTCGAAGAGCTGCGCGGCATCAACGCCATCCTCAAAACCATCCACAACTCCCGCAAACTCGAACTCTTCCCACTGGCCGATGCCATGGTCATCGAGCAAAACAGCGCCGTCATGAACCTATGCGACCATCTCAGCCGCGAAGACAGCGAAGAAGACTACAACGAAGCGCTGCACCAAACCATCGCCGCTCTCATGACCGCCACAGAAACTGCGCCGCTGGAACAGCTCGCCCGCGAACAATTTGCTGACCGCTACCACCGCGTTGAACAAGCCGTTCTTGACACCGACTTCACCGACCTGCGCGCCATCGAACGCCTGCGCGCCCTCTGCAAAACCAGCCGCTACCTCTTTGAATTCTTCAGCCCGCTGGCCAGCTATCACCTCGCCAAACAATACCTGCGCATCCGCCGCCTCAACCAACGCCTCAGCGTCTACTGCGACACCTTCTACAACGTCGACCAGCTCCGAGAAATGCTCGGCGAAGACGACAGCCCAGCCATCTCCCGCGGCATGCGCATCTACACCCAAATGATGCGCCAGGACGGCCAGGCACAGATGAACATCGTCAACCGCCTCGTCACAGAAATGAAAGTCGAAAGCACCCTCAGCAACCCAGCGCAAAAAACTGAAAAGAAACACACCAAAGACAAAAAGAAAAACAAAGAAAAAGCCAAGAAAAACAGCGACGACAAGAAAGAAAAGAAAAAACACAAGAAAAAAGACAAATAACCATGCAACAACAGGCTGCACCAGTCAAACCATTGTGCAGCCTGTTTTTTTATTGATATAAACACATTATTCCGCTCACTTCCTTCATTTATATATAAATCTTGCAACAGCACCACAACATAGCCGCCATCCTTATAAAAAAATAATATATCAAGAAAGAAAAACAAAACACCATTTCTCTCCTTGCTAAATGCCAGCAAGCATGCTACATTTAAATAGATAATAAGTATGTACGGAAGTGACAGTCCTACATACCATGCGCATTCAGCAGCGCACAACAACCACGCAATAAAAAGGAGGAAAAACCCCATGCTGAAAAAAACAACAAAACGTTTCATTAGCATTGTAATGGCTATTGCTATGATTTTGACAATGGTTCCATTCGCAGCCTTTGCTGATGAAACAACTGCCAGCGACCTCAGCGGCCACTGGGCAGAAAATGTTATCACCGAATGGATGGACTATGGCATCATCAATGGCTATGAAGATGGCACCATCCGACCAAACAACAAAATCACCCGTGCAGAAATGACAGCTATGCTCGATCGCGTGATGGACTACCAAACCAAGGCAGACAACACCTTCAGCGATCTCAGCGATAGCTGGTACACCGACGTCATCCTGAAAGCAAATGCCGCCGGCGTCATCAGCGGCTACCCAGATGGCACCGTCAAACCAGACGCCACCATCACCCGTCAGGAAGCTGTAGCCATGTTCTCTCGCGTGCTGTCCCTTGACACCGAAAACGCACCAGAAGCCACCTTCACCGACAACGCCGATGTGGCTGACTGGGCCAAAGATGCTGTCAACGCCATGGCAGCAGCAGACTACATCCATGGCAGCGATGGTCAGTTCCGACCAAACGACGGCATTACCCGTGCTGAAGTTGTTACCATCCTGAACAACATCTTTGACAAGCTTTATCAAAAAGCTGGCGAATACACAGGCAATGTTGACGGCTCTGCTGTCATCAACACCGACCAAGTCACCCTTAAAGACATGACCATCTCAGGCGACCTCATCATCGCTGAAGGCGTTGGCGACGGTCACGTCGTTCTCGACAACGTCACCGTTGATGGCAAGCTCATCGTGCGCGGTGGCGGTGAAAACTCCGTCATCATCAAAGGCGATTCTAAGATCGACAACATTTCTGTTGAACGCATCGACGGTGCTGTCCGCGTCGCTGTTGAAGACAACGCCAACGTAAATGCTGTCCTCATCGACAATGGCGGACAAAATGTGAAACTTGAAGGCACCGTCAACACGGTCAACGTCGCAGCTGCAAACGTCAACGTTGATATCACTGGCGCCGCCAAAGACATCAATGTTGCGGAAGAAGCACACGACGCCACCATCACATTGACCAGCACTGCCACCGCAGACAAGGTTTCCACCAGTGCTGAAAACACCACCATCATCGTGGCAGGTACTGTCTCAAGCATTGATATTGCTGATAGTGCCAACAACAGCGTTGTTACCACACAAAGCAGCGCCACCGTCGACAAAGTGACCACCGCCGCAGGCAATACTACTATTGAAGGCAGCGGCACCGTCACTGATGTGGTTGTCAGCGAAAGCGCCTCCGATGCCACTGTCACCACCGAAGGCACCAAAGTTGAAAACAACAGCAGCAGCAATGTCACCACCAGCGACGACAGCGTCATCGCCCCAGGCACCACCGACACCACCCCAGGCGGCACCACCGACACCCCAAGTGTGCCAAGCACACCTAGCACGCCTCACTCCCATAGCTATGTAGACGGTGTTTGCTCCTGCGGCGCTTATGACCCTGCATGGGCACAGGTCAACAGCACCGCTACCTGGAACGCAGCCGTTGAAGCTGGCAAAAACATCGTTGTAACCGCCGACTTCACAACCAATGCACAGCTGCAAATCACCAAAGCCATCACCGTTAATGGGAATGGACATACCATTAGCGCAGCTGATGGTTGGACCGGCACTGCTAACGATAATAAGCATCTGCTCTCTATAATTGGCGATGATGCAAATAACGTCGCCATCAAAAACCTTACTTTAGATAGTAAGAACGCTGCTTATGGCGCACAGGCTTACTGTGTTGAAGGCACCACACTGACCAATGTCACTCTGCAAAACAGTAAAGGCGCTGGACTCACCGTCAACGGCTCCACCGTTACAGCCAACGGTCTTACCACCTCTGGCAATGCGTGGGGCGGTGTTAACATTGACAAAGGCACTGGTGTAACGGATAATACTACCTTTACCTTTGACGCAAACTCTACCTTTACAGAAGCTTCACCAGTTTACAGCGATGATGCTACCCAAGTAACCGTCACTGCACCAGAAGGTTGGGCCAAAGCAGCAACGCCAGGTGAAGATAGTAAAAACCCTAACAAATGCACTTGGTACAAGCTTTTTGCAGGTGGTAACGGAACTGCAGACAACCCTTATTTGATCAGCACTGCTGAACAGTTAGCCAATATTGATAAGCTTTCTAATCAAATGAAAAATAATCAATTATTCAACTTTAAGCTAACAAATAACATTGACTACACCTCTTCTACCACTTATATTAATAATTTCTGTGGCGTCCTTGATGGTAATAATCACGATATTCGTATGAGTGAATCTACTGGAAATGTATTAATGTATAATATTAATGGTGAAGTAGTAATTAAAAACCTTAATTATGTCCAAACAGCTCCTGTTCTTGCCATGCTCACCGCGTATGATTACGCTGATAAAATTACATTTGAAAATATCACTTTCAAATCCGATGCGCCAGCGGGAACACATCACGAAGTCTGCACTTATGGAGCCTCGCAATTTGGAATGAATATCAGTGGCAAGATTACTTTCAAAAATTGTGTAAATGAGGTTGATTACACAATCCCCGGAGATACAAGTAGCTATGCAGGTATTTTCATAGGCAATTACATCTCATCAAAGACGCCTTCAACAGTTTCCTATATTAACTGCGTCAACAAAGGTAATATCAGTGGAAATCAAATTGGCTTCTTTTTTGGAAATAGTGCTCAAGCATCTGGAGCATCCTCAAACGGAATAAAATTAGTTGATAGCCCAGACTTCATAAACGACAATAAAGACCAGGCAGCGATTTATGTTAATAATTGCCGTAATGAAGGTCTTATAAATGCTACAGTAAAATGTGAGCCATTTTTATCAGTGAATACAACGACCGTTAATAATTCTGTCAACGAAACCCTTCTTGCTCAAAGCGAAAAATTCTATGTTTCTCCTAATTCAATGGTTGTTTCAAGTTTAAATGATATGGAATTGAATTTATCTGCAGATAAAAGTGTAAAAATAACTCCATCCTCTAACGAAAACGTAGCAAGTTATCTTTTAAGATATACTGTTTCTACTGGATATACTAATAATGATGGAGAATCTATAGGAAGTTGGTATTTTTCTATCGCAGAGCCAGTATCTGCGTCTGAAGCAAATTCAAAAAGCTTTGCCTATATCACAAAAATAATGCTTGATACAGAATACGATAAAATCGCGAATGACGGGCAAAAATATGACGATCTTGCAAAACAAGGAAATACTGTTAAAGAGGATGCTAATGGTAATGAATATATTCTTATTGATTTGCCCGACGGTTCTAAAGCGGCTGTCATTGATTCCTCTCAAGCAACTGAAAACTATGACGGCGCAGCCAATATGACTTGCGGGACTATTCCAACTTACACCTTGATGGCTATTGATAACTCCAATCATTATCTGGGATCTATCACTTACCAAAATGCTACCATTCCCTCTGTAGTTCTCAATTAAGCCTAACCACACATCACCCACAAGCGTCTCCTTCGGGAGGCGCTTTTTTGTGTCTATTATAATATAACCTAAGAAGTTGTATTTATTGGAGCAAATAAGCAATCTAATAATCATTCTAAAAAGATTATTAAAAAAGCTGTTTACATTCTATACAGACTATGATAAACTGTCCCCGACAATTCCCACTAAGGAGGTGGTGTTTGAGAAAGCATCACAGTAAAGCAAATGGACGACTCGGAAACAAATCATGGAGGAAAAAATTATGTTATTTCGATCAAAGAAACAAGTTGCCAGCCTTGTCATGACGACAATGCTATTGACAACGTCCCTTCCAATCGCCGCGTTTGCTGATGACGCCTCGACCACGAGCCCGCTCAATACAGCGGTTGTGGCCGAAGCATCTGAAAACATCATCTATGTAAACGC
>JAXJBF010000043.1:0-29591 GCA_036303105.1 Peptococcaceae bacterium
GTTCGGCGCTCTCGTCCCTTTTGGGATGAGAGCGCCTTTTGTATTTTTGAAAGAGGAGATTAAAATGATCAACATCACGTTACCAGATGGCAGCGTCAAGAGTTACGACGCTGCATCCATTTCACCAATGGAAATTGCAAAAAGTTTGTCCAACAGTCTGCCAAAGAAGGCTGTTGCAGCGAAAGTCAACGGCGAAGTCTGCGATCTTTCGACGGTACTCGACAAAGATGCAGAAGTGGCCATTCTGACCTTCGATGATGAAGAAGGCAAGGAAGTATTCCGTCATTCTTCCAGCCATGTTTTGGCAGAAGCGGTTCAGCGTCTCTGGCCTGGCACGAAGATTGCCATCGGGCCTGCGATTGAAAACGGTTTCTATTATGATTTCGACAGCGAACATACCTTTGTGCCAGAAGATCTTGAAAAGATCGAAAAGGAAATGAAGAAGATCGTTAAAGCGGGGGCAGCCTTTGAACGTCGCGAAGTGTCTCGTGAAGAAGCACTCAAATTCTTCAGCGACCGCGGCGAAACCTACAAGGTTGAATTGATTGAAGACCTGCCTGAAGATGAAACGATCAGCATGTACCAGGATGGCGACTATGTCGACCTTTGTGCAGGGCCTCATCTGCCTAAGACGAGTGCCATCAAAGCCATCAAGCTGATGAGCATCGCTGGTGCTTACTGGCGCGGCGATGAAAAGAACAAAATGCTGCAGCGTATCTATGGCACGAGTTTCCCTAAACAGGATGCACTCGATGAATACCTGCATCTGTTGGAAGAAGCCAAACGCCGCGACCATCGTAAGCTGGGCAAAGAACTCGACCTCTTCTCCTTTGTGGAAGAAGCACCAGGGTTCCCAATCTTCCATCCAAAAGGCATGATTCTGCGCAATGAGCTGGAAAAATTCTGGCGCGAAGAACATGAAAAAGCTGGCTATTCCGAAATTCGCACGCCGCTCATCATGAACCGTGCCCTTTGGGAACGTTCCGGCCACTGGGATCATTACAAAGAAAATATGTACTTTACGGAAATCGACGAACAGCCATATGCCATCAAGCCTATGAACTGCCCTGGCGGTATCCTGCTTTATAACGAAAGCCTGCACAGTTATCGTGAACTGCCACTGCGCTGGGCAGAATTGGGCCTCGTTCATCGTCACGAACTGAGCGGCGCCCTTCACGGTCTCATGCGTGTGCGTGCCTTCACTCAGGATGATGCGCACATCTTCATGCGTGAAGATCAGATCATCGATGAAGTTGTTGGCGTTATGAAGCTTGTGGACCGCGTTTACAGCAAGTTTGGCTTTGAATACCATGTAGAGCTGTCTACCCGTCCGGAAGACTCCATGGGTTCTGATGAACTGTGGGAAAAAGCTACCGAAGGGTTGCGTACCGCTTTGCAGACAGTCGGCAAAGACTACATTGTCAACCCTGGCGATGGTGCATTCTATGGCCCTAAGATCGACTTCCATCTGAAAGACTGCCTGGGTCGTACCTGGCAGTGCGGCACGATTCAGCTCGACTTCCAGATGCCAGAGAAGTTTGACATGACCTACATCGGTGAAGACGGTGAAAAACATCGTCCAGTTATGGTTCACCGCACGGTATTCGGCAGCATTGAACGTTTCATCGGTATTCTGACCGAACATTTTGGCGGCGCCTTCCCAACCTGGATGGCACCTGTTCAGGCAATGATCATTCCTATTACGTCTGATCATGCTGCTTATGCAGATGAATTGGCTGCACAGCTGAAAGCTGACGGCGTGCGTGTGGAAGTGGACCATCGTTCCGAAAAGATGGGCTACAAGATTCGCGAAGCAACGGTGCAGAAAATTCCTTTCATGCTCGTTGTCGGCGGCAAAGAAGCAGAAAGCGGCACGGTTTCCCTGCGTTCCTATAAGAACGGTGATGAAGGCGTGAAAGATTTCGCTGAATTCCGTGCAGCTTTGAAGGAAGAAATCGCTGAACGCCGCATGTAATTGATCAGCCATTCACAGAAAGGAGGTGCCTGCATTGAAACAGCAGAAGAAACGGCCGTCGGCATCAAGTGGTTCTGGCAAGCGGCCAGCGCAGAACGCGTCGACGCAAGCGAGGCAGCGACGTCCTCAAACTGGTGCGGCATCGCGCACGCAGGCACCTCGTTCTGCGTCATCACGGACATCGCAGAATGGTTCGCGGGCTAAAGGCAGTGGCACAAGGCCGCAGCAATCAAACAGTCGCGCCAGTGCCAGTCAGCATTCTGCACGCCGGCCAGCTGCCAATAACGCACGCTCCACGCAGCAGCGCGCTCGGACCTCGCCGCAAGGCGGTAAGCGTCCGCCGCAGCAGCAGGGGGCTCGGCGTTCAACGCCACAGAGACGGCGCAAGCCGAAGCGCAGATTGCGCTGGGGCAGAATCTTGGCTGTTTTGCTGGTGCTTGTTGCTTGTGTGGCCTTGGCAGTTACGGTGAAAAACCAATTTTTTGCGACGCAGGAAACCAATGCGACCGTGGCCCAATCGGTATCAACACCGCTGGTCAGTGATACCGACAAGGCAGGGTTTGATGCGAGCATCAACAGCGACTCTGCGATTCTCATCAATGCCGACAATGGTGATGTGCTTTACGAAAAAGATGCTGACGCGCAGCGTGCACCGGCCAGTCTTGCGAAGATGATGACGGTGTATGTTGCCATTAAAAACAACGACGATCTTGATCGTGAAATTAAAATGCCAGCGGAAGCGTTTGAAGGGCTTGAAGAAGAAAGCGCATCGCAAAGCGGCCTGCAAAAAGGTGAAACCGTTACCATTCGCGATCTGCTCTATGCAGCGCTCTTAAAATCAGGCGGCGATGCGGCCAATGCGTTGGCGTTGGCGACCAGTGGTAATATTGAAAGCTTTGTCGAGCTGATGAACGAAGAAGCCAAGGCATTGGGGTTGGACAGCACCACCTTTGTCAATCCAACGGGGTTGGATGATGATGCGCAGGTGTCGACTTGCCGCGACATGGCACGTTTGCTGAAAGGCGCGCTGGGCAGCACCGTTTTTGAAGAAGTGTTTACCAGCCGAACCTACACGACTACGGCCAACGATACCCACAAGGATGGCTTGACACTGACCCACACCATGGACGAAGATCTTGCCAATTTCCAGCGTTATTTTGACACCTCTGGCTACGAGATTGTTGGTGGTAAGACCGGTTACACTGCTGCTGCCGGAAACTGCCTCGCCAGCTTGGCAGAAAAAGAAGGCAAACCCAATTACATTGTTGTTACCATGCATGCAACAGGCAATGGGGATCAGTATTATCAGGCAGTGCACGATGCGGTGACGCTTTATGGCGAAGCCTATGATCAGTGAGAATGCTGTGTATGAATCAATAGAAACGGCGCCATTGTGCAAGCAATGGCGCCGTTTTTTTTACGAAATCGTTTACTGATTTTTCATAAAAATTGATTTGCAATCGCTGTCGGAGTGTGACACAATGATAGCAGACCAATCGCAAAGGAGTTATGAACCATGAAATTTTTTATTGATACTGCTAAGATCGATGATATTAAAAAAGCCAATGATATGGGCGTTATTTGCGGCGTTACCACCAATCCTTCGCTGATCGCCAAAGAAGGACGTGTATTTGAGGAAGTCATCGCTGAAATTGCTTCCATTGTGGACGGCCCAATCAGCGGCGAAGTGAAAGCGACCACCACAGATGCCGACGGCATGGTGGAAGAAGGGCGTGCCATTGCTGCCATTCATCCAAACATGGTCGTTAAGATTCCAATGACGGTGGAAGGCTTGAAGGCCGTCAAGCGTCTCACGGCTCTGGGCATTAAGACCAATGTGACCTTGATTTTCTCTGCCAACCAGGCTTTGCTGGCGGCTCGCGCAGGCGCCACCTATGTATCACCATTCCTGGGCCGCCTCGATGATATTTCCACACGCGGTACGGATCTCATTCGTGACATTGCAGATATTTTTGCTGTTGCCGAAGACATCGACACCAAGATCATTGCAGCCAGCGTGCGTCATCCAATGCATGTCACCGAATGTGCCCTTGCTGGTGCAGATATTGCCACTGTGCCATACAAGGTCATTGAACAGATGGTGAACCATCCATTGACCACTGCAGGCATTGAAAAATTCCGTGTTGATTATGAAGCCGTCTTTGGCAAATAAGAACGTGACGGAAAGCTATTGCACCACAGGACAGTTTGCCAAACGCGACAGGACGTATCATAAACACTGCGGCCCGACAGCGATCACCAATCTGGTGCTGACTTTGCGGCCAGATTTGGCAAATGCGCCGGCGCAGGTGTTTGACGAGGTGGCAGCGCTGGGGCGACGCTTGCTGGCGTATTGGAACGTTGGCGCCGGCAAATGGCTTGGCGGCACCAGCGATGGGCTCGCTGGCTTGTATCTGCGGCAGGCGCTGAACCATTTTGACTGTCGAGATGTTAAAGTGCGCTTTGGCGGACCGGCGACAGAAGGGTGCGTTCGCGCAGCGCTGGCGCGCGGCGACATTGTTTATCTGGAGATGCATTTTCACCCCAAGTACCGCAACCACCATTTGCTGGTTTACGGTTATGAATGGCAGGGCTTTCGCAGTGCCGATGGCTGGCGCAAGGAGCCGGTGTATTTGAGCGCGCGGGATTTGCGGCGCTGTACTTTTTTCAGCGTGGGCCCCGTGGCGGCAGAACAGAATGATAAAAAAGAATAACTCATCAAAAAGCACACGCATCGATAAGGATGCGTGTGCTTTTTGCGTTCATGGCTGTTTGACAGCATGTTGAAGAAAACAAGCAAACGAAAGAATGTTCAGTATTCTTTCCGGCGGCTCATACTTTGGAACGATTTACAGGTTATAAATCTGTTGGTAAAATTTTTTTAGTGAATAATTGCTGCGAAAAAGGAGGTAGCCTATGGAACCGATTCTTGTTCTCAAGCCTGCGTTGGCGGCGCAATTTGATGATGCCATGAAAAAATATCGGGTGATCCTCATCAGCGCACCGTGTGGGTTTGGAAAAACAGCGACGACGCGGCTGCTGCTGGCACGGCAGAACGCGCTGTGGCTTGATGCGCGTGATCAACAATTGACGCTCAATGTCCAGGAGGACACGTGGGAGGCTTTGGTGCTGGATAATTTCAGTGAACTTCCAGTTGAAGAACAGCAGCCTTTCTGTGAGCTGATTCGCAATGTTGGTGAGCGCCGCATTGTCTGCCTCTCTCGCGGTAAGGTGCCAAGCTGGCTGCTGCCGTTTCAGGTCAGCGGCATGCTCACGGTGCTTGATCAGAAAGCTTTGGCTTTCGACCGCCAGACCATAGGCGCGCTTTTTGAGCAATATGGGCTGAAAGTGAACGACCTGATTCTGACGGCCATTTACAAAGAGAGCCGCGGTTATCCGCTGGCCCTGTCTATTTTGGCGCAGCATATGGTGAATGGCGAGAGCTTCGACGCGACGATCGCCGATCAGATTCGGCAGGAAATCTTCCTTTATTATGAAGAAGAGGTTTTCAACCGTTTCGATTTGACCACGCGGCGTCTCTTGCTGGAGCTGGCTCCTTTTGACCGGTTCAGCCTGTCTCTGGCGCACATGGTCAGCGGTGACAGCAACGTCGGCAAAACGTTTGGCCGCCTGCAGCGCGAGACAACTATGATGATTCAAGACAGCCTGGATGTGTTTCATTTCTGGCCGATTTTTCGTCTCTTTCTGCGCTGGGAACTGCGGCAGAAATACAGCGACGAGCAGTGCCACGCCATCTACAATCGCGGCGGCCTCTATTATGAGCTGAAGGAGGACTATGGCCACGCTTTGCAGTGCTACGCCAAGAGCGGCGATCACAGCAAGGTGTCCGAGTTGTTGGAAAAGAACGCCATGCTTCATCCGGGGATGGGTCATTACTATGAAATGGAGCGTTATTATCGCGACCTGCCGGAAAACGAGATATTGAACTCGCCGGCACTGATGCAGAGCATGAGCATGCTGGAGGCCATCAATATGGACTACGAGGCGTCCGAGCGCTGGTACCAGGCTTTGCAGGAATTTGCCGACTGCCGCAGCAAAAACGATGCTGCTGGACGCGAAGCACGGGGACGGCTGGCCTGGCTGGAAATTGGGCTGCCGCAGCGCAGCACGGTCAGCTTGCTGAAAACGATACCGGCGGTTTTTCGCCTGATTACCAATCGTGAAATTGAGCTGCCGCCTTTTTCGGTGACCAGTGCGCTGCCGAGTATTATGAACGGCGGCAAGGATTTTTCGGACTGGAGCAAGAAGGACGATCTGCTGTATAAAACCCTGCGTCTTCCTGTTGAAGTGGTGCTGGGAAAAGATGGCGTTGGGCTGCCGGATTTGGCCGTTGCAGAAAGTAAGTTTGAAAAAGGCGAGGACATTACAGCGCGCATGTTCAGCATCATGGCGCATCTGAATGAAATCCAGCACAAGGGCACGGCCGACATCGAATTTGCCATGGCTGGCTTGCTGGTGCGTTCGCAGGTTGCTGTTGGTCACGCTTACGATGCAGCCGAAACGCTGACGACGCTGCGCGAACAGTTTATTGCGCGTGGCTGGACACGCTTCTTGCCAAATTTGGATGCACTGCGCTGTCGGGTGGACTTGCGGCTGCGAGACGACGATGCGGTGGAGCAGTGGTATCGCGAAAAAGCGCCAAAAGACCGCCTGCATTTTCAGGTGATGAAGCGCTATCAGTATTTCACGCAGGCCATGGTGGAGCTTTCCCGCGGCGAAGCCCGAGAGGCGCTGCTGACCCTGGCGCCGCTGCAATACTACTGCCGTGTTTGCAGCCGTCATATCGACGGCATTCATCTCAATGTACTGATGGCTATTGCAAAGTATCGCCTGCGCGACGACACCTGGCAGGAGACGCTGCGTGCGGCTCTGGATGAGGCCTACGAATACAGCTTTGTGCGCACCATCAGCGTTTACGGCGTGGCGGTGCTGCCGCTTTTGGAAGCGTGCGGCTGGGAAAAAGATTCGGCCTTTCTGAATGTGCTGATCGACGACGCCCGCGATCAGGCGGCGGCTTATCCGGATTTTCTGGAACCGCATCTTGACATGACGGCGCCGCTGTCGGCGACAGAACTGCAGGTGCTGCGGCTGATCTGCGCCGATAAGAGCAACGCTGAAATCGGCGCCGTTCTTGGGATTCGAATGGCGACGGTCAAGACCCACGTCAGCCATATTTTACAGAAACTTGGCGTTAAACGCCGCAGCGAAGCCAAAACCATGGCTGAAAAGCTGCATCTGTTATAGCTTTTCAGGCGCAGTCTATGAATGGTCATGAGTCGTGGGCTTTGAAAATAATCATTCTGCGGAAATTGTGTTTTTTTTCTTTGCAGAGAGCGGCGGCTTCCCGCAGGATCGACAAAAAGGAGTAATAAAGGAGGAAGACGAATGAAAAAGAGAAAAGTTCTCAGCGCCGTATTGATCGGCGCACTGATGCTCAGCACCGTGCCGTTTGCGGCCTTTGCTGAAGACAACGAGCCAATCCCGGATGTCATAGTAGAAGATGGCGTCACCTATTTTGATGCGGGCAGTGAGCATTTTGAAGACAGCACCCGCCTGTTCATTCAGGATTTGCTGAGCGCAAAAAACAGCAACATTGACGACACCTCAACGGCAGCGCTTTGGCAGAGGCTTGGCTATGCGATTCAGGATGACTATGGTGCTGGAACGGATGACGGAAAGTTCAAAACCCAGTTTGACAATGTTCTTGATGATGTTCTGGCGATCAGTTTGGGCAATACTGATGCAAAAGAACAATCCATCAGCAATGGCGACAACACCTACGCTGTTCATTCATCGGGACTGAATATATCTGACTCGATGGCCGATGCCGGCACGGATATGGAAAAACAGATCTTCAATTGGTACCGTTCCGCAGGCGGCGGCCGTGACGCCATGTATGGCGACGATGGAGAGGAAGAGAACGTGGCCGTCAAACAGAATGCCACCCTGGCAAACTCTGGCAACCAGGACGACGTGTTCTGGATGCTGACTGGTGCCTTCAAAACAAGCGGCACCAACAAGAAGGGACATTATCAGGCGCTTGGCGTGATCTTCAGCAACTTCACCATAACAGCAGTGCTGCCTGAATATACGGATGATTATTATCAAACCACTGAGACGGAGCCAACCACCAATGGCAAGAGCATGCTTTCCGACGTGAAGAACGAAACCGCTGCATCGGTTACCGGTATGCAGAGCCTGGCCCAGACCAACACGACGACGGTGACGAGCACTGTCAACGGCAGCGAAAACTATGGTTTGTCCAGTGCGATTACCGGAGGATTCAGCGGTAAAGGGATGAGTATTTCTGGAACCATCAGTGTTAATCAGAGTTTTACAGAGGGCTGGACAGAATCAGAAGCCACCACTGTGACGGACACGAAAACCTATCAGGTTACTGTGACGATGCCGGCCTACACCAACGTGCTGCTCAATCAGTATGAAAGTAAAACAACCACGACCACAAGCTACGAATGCCCATGTGCGTTGAACTTCAACGTCACCTTTGTGGAATATACCCTCGACCCAAGTGACAACAACGCTCCATGCCGCACTCAGATCCTTGGCATGTTTGAAAGCAGTGCACGCAGCGACCTTTATCAGCGTGCCATTGTTGAAAAGAGCATCGTGGACGCGGATCGCATCAACTGGAACAACCTGTTCAAAAATCACACTGGCTTTGAAGATCAGGTGAAGCTGGCAGCGACGACTGCACCAATGGCTGGCGCTGGCGCAACCTTTGTGGTTGAAGCAGATTCGCTGACCAATGAAGTGGCTGGCCTGACGCCAATCTATCCACTGGCGCGCGTGGCCATGGTCAACCAGATGAACTACATGACCCTGTATCCAGATACCGTTTTCTATGTCAACAGCATCGGCCTGGAAGGTTAGAACAGCCAGAACGGGGCGTACTACGGATTTAACAAGCTCAATGGCCACTGGATTCTGCTCGACGAAAATGGCAACGAGCTGACGGATGATTCTATTGCGTCGCTCAAGTACGATCCTGTCAGCGGATACACACGCCTTGTTGCAAGTGAAGAAAGCGGCAAGGTGTATCTCAAATATCTGATCAACGAAGACTGCTACACTTCTTCTTCGACCAGCGGTCACTTTACCACCAACGATGAGCTGAGCAAGACTGCTATTGTAGAAGTTACCGTTATTGGCAACGACCACTTCACAGAAGGCCGTGTTCTGGTTGACGGCGAATTGGAAGGCATCGTTGGCGATGATCCAATCTCCATCGACGATTACCTGAATGTCACCGTGGAAGATGCCACCGGCAAGGAAGTCAATCATGCTGTTGAATGGGATGCCCGTGAGCTGAATGGCATCACCGTCGATGGCAGTATGATTTCCTTCAGCGAACCAGGCACCTATCATGTCCGTGCTGTTTGTGACGAAGTGTACTCTGACTGGGTAGAAGTGACGGCACTGCCTGCACGCACTCTCGACAGCGTACAGATTCCAGATTCTCTGGAAATGGCTGAAAATGAACACGATCTGTCTACGGTTCCTGTCTCCCTGACCGACCAGTATGGCGACGTTTACGAAAGCGATGCTGATGTGGTTTGGACCTGCACCACCGAAGGCGGCAAAATTGACGGCAATACCTTCAGTGCTGAAAACGCAGGCACCTATACCCTGACGGCTACTGTTGATGGCATTACTTCCAACGAAATGATCGTGGAAGTGCTCAGCGATGTCGATGCCATGATCGACTGGGGCTATGACAACGGCGTCATCATCGATGAGACCCTCGAAGCCTTCAATGGCAGCGACGCCTGCACCCGCGCTGAAGCGATGACCTTCCTCTGGCGCATGGCTGGCGAACCGGAGCCAGCAAGCACTGATCTCGCATTCACCGATGTGAAGGACGGTGACTGGTATCAGAAAGCTGTGGCCTGGGCGGTGGAAAATGGTATCACCAGTGGCACCAGCGCCACCACCTTCAGTCCAGATAAGGTTTGCAGCCGCGCAGAAATCGTTACCTTCTTGTGGAATGCTCAGGGCTCTCCACAGACACTGAGCTTGAAGACCTTTGATGATGTGTCTGCCGATGACTGGTATGCGGATTCTGTGCGTTGGGCACAAACCTATGAAATCACCTATGGCACTGGTGATAATTCTTTCTCGCCAAATCTGGAATGCAGCAGACTGCAAATTCTGGCCATGCTTTACAGAACCAGACAAATTGCTAAATTCTAATGTTTGCAGGAGGGGATGAAGCAGCACGCTTCATCCCTTTTTTAAGTGGCTGCGGAGCGTGGCTGCTGTTCAAAAAGGAGGACCATCATGAAGAAATTGTTAAGCATTCTGCTTTGTGCGGCGCTGCTGGCCACTGCCAGCGGTTGCTCGTCCGGCGCCGGAGAGCTGACGGCGGAGTCAAAGGGCGCGACGGACATCACCGCCGAAGCCAACGCCGCCGTTTACGACTTGCTGGATTTTGACGACGATCAGGAAATGGCATTTGCGGAAAAAGGGCTGATCGCGGCACCAGAATCGCTGGAAATCACGGACGCAGAGGGTAAGGTCATCTGGAGCCAGGATGCCTACAGTTTCCTGGAGGACGCCGAGTCGCCGGACACCGCCAATCCAAGCCTCTGGCGTCACACGCAGATGAACCATATCTATGGCTTGTTTGAAGTCACCGATGGCATCTATCAGGTGCGCGGCTACGACATGTCCAACATCACCTTCGTGCGCAGGGACAGCGGTTGGATCGTGTTTGACTCGCTGATGACAGTGGAATGTGCTCAGGCAGCGAAGGCGCTCGTCGATGAGGAGCTGGGAGAGCTGCCAGTGCGAGCGGTCATCTACAGCCATTCTCATGTGGACCATTTTGGCGGTGTCTGCGGCATCGTTGATGAAGAAGACGTGGCCAGCGGAGCAGTGACCATCATCGCGCCGGAAGGCTTTGAAGAGCACGCCGTCAGCGAAAACGTTTACGCCGGCACAGCCATGGGTCGTCGTGCCGCCTATCAGTACGGCACCACTCTGGAACCAGGCGAAACCGGATCGCTCGCCATTGGCATCGGCATGGGCCAGTCTCAAGGCACCGTGTCTTACATCAGCCCAACCGACACCATCACAGAAACCGGTGAGACCCGCACCATCGATGGCGTGACCATGGAATTTCAGATGACGCCTGGCACCGAAGCGCCAGCAGAAATGAATACCTGGATTGCCGAAAAGAATGCGCTTTGGATGGCAGAAAACTGCACCGGCACCCTGCACAATCTCTACACCCTGCGCGGTGCCGAGGTGCGTGACGGGAACGCCTGGGCAGGCTACATCATGGAAGCGCTGGCGCGTTATGGCGACCAGGCTGAAGTGGTTTTTCAGTCTCACAACTGGCCGCACTGGAGCAACGACGTCATCAAAGAATACATGATCAACACAGCAGCGGTGTATAAATTCATCAACGACCAGACGCTGTTCTATCTCAACCAGGGCTACACCGACACGGAAATTGTCGATAGGATTGAGCTGCCGGAAGAGCTTGTGAAGGTGTGGGTCACCCGCCAGTATTACGGCACCCTGACCCACAATGTGAAGGCGGTGTACCAGAAATACATGGGCTGGTACGACGCCAACCCTGTCCACCTGGATGAGCTGGCGCCGACAGAATATGCTGAAAAGCTCGTGGACTATTTGGGTGACACCGACAAGGTGCTGGACATGGCGAAAGAAGATTACGACAAGGGCGAATACCAGTGGGTGGCAGAGATCACCAACACCCTCATCTATGCCGATCCGGACAACATCGACGCGCGTCTGCTCTGTGCCGATGCGCTCGAACAGCTTGGCTATCAGGCAGAGTCTGGCACCTGGCGCAACGCCTATCTGACGGCTGCTCAGGAACTGCGCAATAATGAAGAGATCAACTCCAACGAAGGCAACAAGAGCAATGCGTTGCAGCAGAAGATGGATGTTCCGCTCCTGCTTGATTATCTGGGCATCCGCCTCGACAGCAACGCAGCGCAGTCGCTCAACGGCACCATCGACCTGGTGGTGACAGACACCGACGACGAATACACGCTGACGCTGAGAAATGGCGTACTGCTTTACTATGAAGGAGCGCCAAGCGGCAGCACTGATGCCGTTTGGACGACCACGCGAACAGGGCTCTTTGCCGTACTGCAAGGCAACAGTAAGACCATTGCACAGCTTGTACAGCAGGAAGGCGACACCACGCTGCTGGAGGACCTCTGCGACAACCTTGTGGCCTTTGACCCAAACTTCAATATTATTGAGCCATAAAGTGCTCGTTTTGAACAGAGAAAGCATCGTTGCCGGCATATCGTCAGTAGGGTATTGGAAAAGTAAAGCTAGAAAACAAAAGGATGTAACCGTCCTGACATCAAATCCTCACAGCAATTTAAGCTGGTTTTCAAGAAGAGAACGTATCATAAAACACGTAGTAAACACCTCATAACGTTGGCCACCAATCGCTGGCCCCCTTCCCTATTAGGTAACACCACCCCTCGGTGTTATAATTGCCCGTCTGCTTTCTCCACAAAGGCAGGCGGGCCTTTTTTGCGTGCAAAAATGCCGCACGGTGAGGTGCGTGCGGCAAGGGGGATCGGTCAGTGGATACACCTGCATACATTCTCTATAGATCGTGCAGTGCTTGCCATTCGGTGAGCAGCGCGTTCAAAACGTTTTCCTGAACATGATAGCCCATGATGAATCCCTCCTGTTTTGGATTGTACTTGATGGTTCCATCATAACAAAAGCAGAACGCGGCGATGTTGCCTGTGCAACATCGCCGCGTTTCAGCGTAAAATAAATGTATTTTTTTCGTAGTCAATCAATCCTTCGTTGCGCATCAGCGACAATTCGCGCGTCAGTGCGCTGCGGTCGGCGCAGAGATAGTCGGCCAGCGCCACTCGGCCGAGAGGAATTGTAAAGCGCTGGCTGCCCTGGCGTTCGGCTTCGTTGCGCAGATAGGCAAGGATTTTTTCGCGCAGGGTTCTTTGTGAAACGATGGAGGCTTTGTCCATCAGTCGTTGGTTTTTTTCGCTGATGAGCCGTACCATGTTTTCAATCAGCCGATGATGAAAGACACAGGATAAGGTACAGGAGTGGAGCACTTTGTGAAAGGGCAGAAAGAGAATGGTGCAGGGCGTGGCTGCCACAAAACTCACACGGGCGTGAAGCTGGCTGCCGCAGGCAAAGCTCTCCCCGAACAGTTCACCATCGCCAATGCTGACCAACAGGCTTTTGCCGCCGTCGATGTCTTCTTTGACCATGTGCACCGTGCCAGAGAGAGGCGTGCCGATGGTGTGAACGGTTTCATCTTCGAGGATGATGATTTCATTTTTTTTGAAACGGCGTGTGGTTGCGCCGAGACAGTCCAGCATCTTTGGCAGGTCTTCCTCGCGAATGCCCGCAAAGAGCGGTAACGTTGTCAATTCGTGGATGGGTGGGTGCATATGAACACCTCCTTTGTCCAATCATACCGTTTGTGGCGCCCCTTGGCAAGCACAATCAGCCGTTGTATTGTGCAATGTATTCCTCAAGGCAAAGCCCTCGAGCGTGGATGTCAGCGGCAGCCTCTTCTCCAACAAAGCGATAATGCCAGGGTTCATGGGCAACGCCGGTAAGGGCGGTTTTATTTTCCGGATAGCGCTGAATGAAGCCGTAGCGCCAGCTGTTGTCTTGCAGCCAGTCGTAGAGCGCGGGCGTTTCCGTGCCAATGTCGACAGCGAGCCCCAGTTCATGCTCGCTCGTGCCTGGACGGCTGACCCATTGGCTCGCCAGCTCGCTGGCTGTGACGTCGTCGTAGCCGCCGGCGCAAAAAGCTGCGACCTTGTTTTCAAAGAGCGCCTGCTGTTCGGTGCTGGTGCGGAAGCCAGCGTTCAGGTGCACTTCATATCCTTGCGCTTCGGCGTCGCTGAGCATGTCGTTGAGCGCGCCGGCGATGCGGCTGTCAACCTGTTCACCATCGGTGACATTTTTTAACCAGAAAGAGCGGGTTTCCGGCAGGCCGTTCCACCGGTTGACCAGCGTCAGCTGCCAGGGCAGTGATGCTGTGCTGCTGGCCGGTGCTGCAGCAGGGGCTTGGACCGTGACGCGCTGCGGCATCAGAATATGGAAGCAGGCCAAAAGGAGTGCAAGGAACAGCAGAAAACGAAACAGGCGCCGTAAGGGACGGCGACGGGAAGGTGTGCGCATGAGAGGTGCCTCCTTTCGTCATCAATGGCCAATGAGGCTGTAAAACCAGAAGGGATGGTAGAAGACGAACATGCCGCTGAAGTTGGCGGCGATGAGCAGGAGCGGTTCTTTCATGCCGGCTGGCGTTTGATGCAGGTATTTGCCAAACAGCTGGGCGCAGAACCACCAGCAGCAGAAGCCGAGCATGGCGCCTAGGGTGTTGGCGATCAGGTCGTTGATGTCGCAGGTGCGGCTGGTGAGCAATTGCGAGCCTTCGATGAGCAGCGAAAAAGCGGCACCCATGCAGCCGACGCGAACGAGGCTGCGGCAGTCGCGCCAGAGCAGGGGCAGAAGAACGCCCAAGGGCACAAGCATGGCAATGTTGAGCAGAAACCCGGTGCTGAGATGAAACTGTGGCATGAGATTGACCGTGCCGCGGAACACATCTGGGCCGTTCGGCGCGTGCAATGCTGCAAGCAGGCTGTTCAAACTGTGGATGTTCAGATCGTCAAAAATGCGCAGTTGAATCAGAATATCACTCAACCCGCCAACACCGGTGAGGTCGTACACCTGCCAGAGATAGAGGCAGAACAGAAGCACCCACAGTCGCTGCACGCGCGTGCCAGCGCAGCGTCGTCCTAACAGCACCACAACACACGGCAGCAGCGCACAAGCCAGGCTATAGAAGCTGGAAAGATTGAAATTGAACATGGCGGCGGCTCCTTTCTCATAAAAAATCGCTTTCACATTGTAGGTGTATTCTACAACGTGAAAGCGATGGATGTTTTAAAAGCAGCCTGCGAAAAACTGGAGATTTTCTGATCAATTTCTTACGATTTTCTTACGATAAAGAAGGCTGGTTGAGCGGCAGTGTGACGGTGAAGCGAATGGTGTCGTTGTCGCTGGCGGCAGAAATATCACCGCCATGCTGCAGCGTGATTTCTTTGGCGATGGCGAGCCCAAGCCCTGCACCGCCGCTGCTGCTGCGGGCACTGTCGAGACGGAAAAACTGTTCAAACAGACGGGCCAGTTTTTCGTCAGGAATGGTGTCGCCGTGGTTCAACACACAGACGACGGCATGTTCCTGATTGCGAGTCACGGTGATCTGAACGGTGCTGTCTGCATAGCTGTAGAGAATGGCGTTGCGCAGCAGATTGTCGAACACGCGCTGCATCTTGTCGGGGTCGCAGCGCAGCGGCAGCGTTTCCGGCGCATCCAGCTGACAGTGCAGCCTTTTGCTGTCGAGCAGCGGCTGCGCTTCGAATACGAGCTGCTCCAACAGCCGTGTCAGATCGATGGCATGGTATTGCAGGGGCACCGTGGAGAGATTGAAGCGGGTGATTTCAAAAAATTCATTGATGAGTGTATCCAGCCTTTCCGCCTTGCGTAACGTTGTGGTCAGGTAGCGGGTGCGTGTGGCTTCGTCGACGTCTGGTTCATCGCGCAGCAGCGTCAGATAACCGATCACCGAAGACAACGGTGTCTTCAGATCGTGCGCCAGATACATGATGAGATCGTTTTTGCGCTGCTCGGCTTCACGAGCGGCACGGGCATTGCGTATCGATGTTTGCTTAAGCTGATTCAGCTGGCTGGCAATCTCGCCCAATTCCGGCGAGAGATCAATGACGTCGTCGCTGTCGTCGATCAGTTTACCTGCGGCATATTGAATTTCTTTCATATACCCTTCGATGCGTTTCAGCAGTCGATGGGTGAGAAAGAGCACGACTGCCGCCCAGAGCAGGACGCAGACGCAGCCCGTGTAAAGCGTGCGATAACGGTAATACCAGTTGCCTGCATAATAGATCGGCAGACGCTGAAAAACAAAATCGAAAATTGCACCGCCAATCACGAAAAGTATTGCCCAAACCATGCATTGCAGCACATAGCGGCGAAACAGTGTGCCGGTGAGGTAACTCTGCTTACTCAATTTCATAGCCGATCCCCCAGACGGTTTTGACGAATTTCGGATTTTTAGCCGGTTCGTGCAGCTTGTCGCGCAGGCGGCCGATGTGCGCCATGACCGTGTTGCTGCTGTTCTTGAGGTATTTTTCCTGCCACACGGCTTCAAACAATTCCTCCGATGGCACCACTCGTCCGCGGTGCGCTGCCAAATACCAGAGAATGTCAAATTCCAAGGGCGTGAGATTGATGGGTTCTGCGTACAGTGTACAGCGATGGGTGGTTTTGTTGATCACCAGGCCGCGAATATCGATCTCTTCGGCCGCTTCACCGCTGGCGGCACTGTTGTATTGGCTGGCACGGCGCAGTTGCGTGCGCACGCGGGCTACGACTTCCAGTGGGTTGAAGGGCTTGGTGATGTAGTCATCGGCGCCGAGTGTGAGGCCGAAAATTTTGTCGTTGTCGTCAATTTTGGCAGTGAGCATGATGATTGGGAAAAAATGCTGCTGGCGAATGGTGCGGCAAATGTCGAAGCCGCTCATATCTGGCAGCATCACATCGAGAATTGCCAGGTCAATGGCTTCACTTTCGATACAGTGCAATGCGCAGGCGCCGTCTCCGCAAAGCGTGACGCGAAAACCGCCGTTGCGCAGATACACTGCGAGCAATTCGGCCAATTCTGCTTCGTCGTCAACAATGAGAATGTGTTCATTCATAGAGGAGCCCCCTCTTTACTTAATACTTGCAGTGTACCATAGGAAGGGGCTATCGAACAAGTGCGGGCAAGGGCTGGTATCTCATGGGCAGTTGCGGTACAATAGAAAAAACACGTGAAAGGTGTGAGAACGATGGATGGCTATAAACATATTTTGGTGCCTCTCGATGGTTCAGAGTGTTCAGAACGGGCGCTGGTCGAGGCGCAGCGTTTGCAGCAGGCGTTTGGCTCAAAACTGACTCTGCTTTATGTGGTCAGCGATCCTGATTTCGACTGTGCGATGGGCAATCCGGCGGCAACGAGCGCCAGTGTTCAGCGCGATTGTGCGGAAGCTGAAAAGTATTTGGCACGACGTGTCGAAACGTTTGACGGTGAAGCGGAAGCAAAGGTTGTGGTTGGTTGTGTGGCCAAGAGCATTCTTGCCGTCAGCGACAATTTGCAATGTGACCTCATCATCATGGGCTCACAAGGCTTGGGATCGGCACTGCGGCGTTTTCTGGTTGGCAGTGTTGCCAAGAATGTGCTCTCCAATGCGCTGATGCCAGTCATGATTGTTCATTAATATTTATACAAGGTCGCTGCTGCAAAGCAGCGGCTTTTTCAGTTTTTTAGAGAAGTAGACGAAAAAAGTTGAAAAACCGATGAATTTTTATGTGTATACCTATGGCAAATTGTCATAATATGGCATAAAATGGTGAATGCAAACATCATTCATCAACTGAACTCAATGTAGATCAGGAAGAATGGAAGGAAGAGGTGAAGGTTGAATGAATATTGCATTGATTATTGTTGTTGTTTATATGTTGCTGCTGCTTTTCGTGGCTTGGGCATCGACGATGTACCGTCGCAACAAGTCTGCGGAATCGTTCCTGTTGGCAGACAAACAGCTCTCCTGGCCGCTGGTCGGTGTTATGATCGCCGGTATTGCGGTTGGTGGATCCTCCACAGTTGGTATCGCTCAGAACGCGTATACATCCGGTCTTTCGGCTGGTTGGTATGACGTGGCTTGGGCTGCCGGTGCCATCATTGTTGGGTTTGCGCTGGCGAGTCATATGCGTCAGTGTGAATATGATACCATCAACAAAATGCTGGAGTGCGTGTTTGGCAACGCCTTCTCGCTGGTGAGTACCTGCATTCAGGTCATCATCAATACGGTTATCATCGCATTGCAGATCATCGCCGGCGGGACCATCTTGACGGCATTGATGCCTGATGTATTCACTTTGCAGCTTGGGATCATTGTCTCGGCTGTCATGTTCGGGATCATTTCCTTCGTCGGTGGTTTGATGGCAGCGAGTCTGTCAAACGTGGTCAACATTGCGGTCATTTACATTGGCCTGGTCATTGGTGTGATCGCAACAGTCTTTCATTTCGGTGGCTTTGAAACCATCAACGCGGCTTTACCTGTAGGAATGAGTGGGGACGGTAGTCACTGGTATAGCCTTGTTAGTGGGATGGGCCTGGCAGCCATTGTGGCATGGTTTGTCACGATGATCATCGATGCTGTGCCAAACGGCGGCGTTGTTCAGAACATCATCGCTGCACGTTCGCCGGAAGACGCCAAGAAAGGGACCATCTTTGCAGGCATTCTGATGATTCCAGCAGGTTTTATCAGTGCCATCTTTGGGATTGTCGCAGCTGCATATTTCCCGGGGCTTGAATCCTCTGCTATGGCATTGCCTTCTGTTGTTATGGAACTGCCAAGTTGGGTTGCCGGGATTCTCTTGGCTGGGCTTTGGGCAGCCGATGTGTCAACAGCGACAGGGCTGATGATGGGTGTAAGTACCATGGTTAGTGAGGATGTCGTCTTTAAGTACTTCTACAAAGGCGTTAGTCGTAAATTGCGTCTGCGTATTTCTCGTATTGTCTGCCTGGCGGTTATCATCATCGCTTACATCGCAGCAACACAGGTGTCCAACATCTTGAATGCACTGATGAGTGCGTTGACGCTGTTTGCGCCATATGCCATTTTGATGACGGCATTGTTCCTGTTCCCTAAGACGGTGAAACGTTCTACCGGTTGGCTGACGTTCGTTTTTGGGATGGTCACCTATGTCGTTGTGCAGTTGATTGTACCGGAATGGCGCATTCTCGGTCAGGCCATTTACACAGTGACCCTGATGAGCCTGATTGGTTTTGGTTTGTCTCAGCTTGACAAACGACAAGCACCAGTTGAAAATCTTAAAAAGAAAAAGAATAACAACAATTGAGCACGTGGCGGGCCGCTGAAGGGCGGCCCCCCATTCTTATTGGGAGTGTCTGTAATGAGTTTATTATTTGATAAAAATTCGACGATGAAGGAACATATTCAATCCTGCATCGCCAATGATTTTGCCCGCACAGCGACCCGTTCGGCGCAGGGCAATTTTAACGCGCGTCGTGAAAATCAGATGGCAACCTACGAAGGCTGGGAAGAATATCGTTCTCAGATGGCGGCCATCCGTGACGATGTCTTGAGCCATCTTGACTATTACCTGAGTCAGTTCATCGACAAGACGACTGCCAACGGAAATATTGTTCATTTTGCTGAAAATGCAGAAGATGCCCAGCGCATTTTGCTGGACATTTGTCATGCGCACAATGCCAAGAGCGTGGTTAAATCAAAGAGCATGGTCAGTGAAGAAATTGACTGCAACAATACCTTGCTGAAGGATGGCATTGAAGTCAATGAAACAGACCTTGGTGAATATATGATCCAGCTCGACAATTGGAACCATCCATCCCATCTCATCATGCCGGGGATGCATATGGATATCAAGGCAACCTACGATCTGTTTGTTGAGCAAGGGTACACAGGCGCCATGGAAGCCCATGAGATGACGTTGTTTGCACGTGAGAAACTGCGTCAGAAATTCCTTGCGGCTGATATTGGCATCACGGGCTGCAATTTTGCCATTGCCAGCACTGGATCGACCAGCATCCTTACCAACGAAGGCAATGGACGCATGGTTACCAGTCTGCCAGACACACAGATCGTGCTCATGGGGATGGAACGTTTGCTGCCAAACATGCAGGCTTTTGATGCGATGATGCAGATCTTTGTACGCAGTGCGGTGGGCACCACCATTTCCAGCTACATGTCCTTCACCAACGGTCCTCGCGGTGAAGAAGCACAGGATGGCGCCAAAGAAGTACATATTATTATCATTGACAATGGGCGTTCTAAGATCCTCGGTAGCAAGTATCATAAAATGCTGCGCTGCATTCGCTGCGGTACCTGCCAGAATGTCTGCCCGGTATTTCGTCATATCACGGGGCATGGTTATGGTGCCTGCTATCAGGGGCCAATGGGGATTGTGTATACGCCGCTTCTCAATGGCTTTGACAAATACACCAAAGACATGCCTTATGCCTGCACCCTTTGCGGCGCCTGCGCAGAAACCTGCCCTGTAAAAATTCCTCTGCATGAGTTGATCCTTTCCGAGCGACAGGATATTGTGGAAGAGATGAATTTGGTCAGCAAGGAAGAACGCGAAGTCTTCACAGCTGCCGGACAGGCTCTGGGCTACAGTCCTATCTATCGTGTCGGCACACGGTTTGGCAATCCTGCCATGAAAGTCTTTGCAAAAGTAACCGGTGAAGGTGACCACTTGACCGACAAAGTGAAACTGCCGGTACTTGCAAATTGGACGCAAAGCCGTGATCTGCCACTCTTGCGTGCAGGTGAATTCCGTGCATGGTTCAAGAAGCATGACAAGGAGGGACGCTAAATGGAAATGGATCGCAGTACATTTATCAATCGTATTTCTCAGGCACTGGGGCGAAACAGCGTGCCGGATCATATTGAAGATGGTTATGACTATATGCAGGGGCTGCAGTTCTCACGTTTGCGCGGACTGGACGATGCTGGCCTGAGAGCGCAGCTTGCCAGTCAGCAGAAGATTCGTGACTTTACTTGCCTGGAGTGTGACAAGAAAGATCTGGCGAAAATGCTTGGCGACATCATTGCCAAAGAAGCGCCAAATCGTGTTGTTGTGCCAACTGATACAGCCGCCGAAGGCATTGACCTGATGGCGTTGGCAAAAGCAAGCGGCGCCGACGTTTACGGCTACGACAAGAAGAACGATCCTGTCGAACAGCGTGCTATCATTGAACAAGCGGGGCTCAGCATCACCATTCCATTCCGCGCCATAGCTGATACCGGTACCGTGCTTGAATTGGCCGACAGCCGCTGCGGCAAGGTCGTCAGCCTGCTGCCGCCAGCCCATATTTCCGTCGTTTTCCAAAGCCGCCTCAAAGCAACGATGACCGACGTGGCGCCGGAAATCGATGCCATGGGTGAAGCTGGTGTACCGCCAACATACTTCCTTTTCATCAGCGGTCCATCATCCACCGGTGACATCGAATCCGTCATGGTCACTGGTGTACACGGCCCAACCCGCGAATATGTGGTGGTCGTTCGCGATATGTAAGCGACACTGCTTTAATGATAAAAACAGGTGAGATATTCATCTCACCTGTTTTTTTATGGTCATTATCTTTGCCTGAGAATGTGGTTTTTTCAAAGCTGCCTTTCAAATCACAAATAGCAGTGCGATAAATGGCAGTCAGTTACTTCCTTTTTTTCCAGCAGTAATCGAAAACTGATTTTACAATTGTTAAGAATGAGAATACAACAACAAGAATTGCACCTTTTATCGCTAAAGCAGGAGCGTCTATGATTTTTAAAAATGCACTCCCAATCACGGCCAACACAAGCAGAGCGATGACCCAAAATAATCCTTTTGTCATGGTATCTACCTCCCGAAAATGCTGCTGTATATTATTTACAGAAACATCGTAGCATCATAAGACAAAGGAAATATCAGGTTGTCATATTTGATTGGGCAAATTGTCATTATTGTTTAAATGCCGTATAAAACAATGGAAGCTTGAAATAGATGATCTTGCGCGGTTAGTTTTATGGTGCCATCGAAATGATCGACCACTTGCTGTATGCTTTTCATTCCGAAGCCATGCAGTTCCGAATTTTGTTTTTTGCTTTTAAGGGGGAACGGTTTCACGGCGACTGTCATTGGGTTTGAAATTCGAATCAACATGATGTGGTTGGTATAGGAAAGTTGAATGTTTGCGGTTCGTTTTTCTTTTGGAAGTTGGCTGCATTCTTCCAAAACATTGTCTAAAAGGTTCCCAAATAAAATTACGGCTTCACGAAAGTTCATTTGTATTCCTTTGGGAATCAATATCTTTGTGCTTACGCTGATGCCGCATTCAATCAGCTCTGAAATTTTAATGTTTAAAATTGTATCGATCGGTGCGTTCCCGGTCACAATCATTTTTTCGATTTGTTGGAGGGGCTCACGGATTTCTTTTAAATATTGTTCAAGGTTTTCCATTTGATTTTCTTCAAACATTGTTGTGATCGTTTGGATTTGGTTTTTCATGTCGTGCTGCAGCAAGCGCACTTTTGTATGATTTTCTTCGATCGCAAGATAATATTTTTCCTGCATTTTAATTTGTTGCTGCAATAGAGTTTCATTTAGCCGTGTGCTCAATAATTCGGAGAACTTTCCGAACAAATAGAATACCATCATATTAATGAAAACGAGGGCAATCAAAATGACAACTTGGTTTCTTCCTATGCTGTTTGCGGTATTTGCGTTTAGTGCGATCATTCGTGAGAAAGCGGGCGTGCAAATCAAACTAATAGCTGGAATGGAAAAGAGGAGCAGCCACATTTTGATAGGAAGATCATAGGAGCCAGCGTGGCTGAAACGTCCTGTAGCCTCGGTCATAGCACCGAAAATTACATGAGAGGCCAACAATGTAAATATGCCAATGGCCGAGTCTTCTTTGAAACATACAATGGCAATGATAAACGATAGAACAATAGCTAAAACTGCAAATGAAATCAGCACTGTTTGGAACAGAATTTTATTTTTTCGATCGCCTGGGTAGGCGCCCAGCCAACAGGAACTGAACAAAGCCATTGACCATAATGTCATTGCTGGTACGACGGAAATCACTATTGCAGCCAAAAGTATAACAATTGCAAGAAGTAGGGCGAATTTTTTCTTTCCCCAGCGTATGGCACCATAAAGGCATTGATGATACCGTATGATAAAAATGCTGTCAATGATGTTGAGTAAGAGCATAAGAAAGAATAACATAGTCGATTCACCCATTTCCGCATCTCCATTCTATGTATTCCATGTGGCGTTGTTTGACACTATTACGAAATTTTTTACTAATAGGGATGGTCATTTCATTTGTCATAATAATTTTGCTGTCTGTAATGGCGCGTATGTGGTCCATATTGACGAGAAAGGATGCGTGGGGCTGCAAAAATATTTTAGGGTCCAGTTCACTAAACACTTTCGAAATCTTGCTATAGAAACTCCACTCTTTATTGGTGGTCACAAGCCGAACCTTTCTTAAATTTCCTTCGAAAAATAAAATTTCTTCGTAAGCAACCTGTAATTGCTGCTTTCCAATTTTGAAGAAAAAAATTTTTTTTGCAGCGTTGATCCACGCGAACGCTTCTTTTAACATTTTTTCGAGCTGTTCGATGTGAATGGGTTTTATGAGAAATCGAAATGGAAGCACATCAAATACTTGAAATACGTAATCTTGGTAATTCGTTATGAATATGATAAGCGCATTTTTGTCGCAAGTGCGAATGAAGGCGGCTGTTTCAATACCATTTCGACCAGGCATCTCAATATCCATGATAAAGATGTTATAAGAGACAATATTTTTTGTCATGTGTGCAATAAGATCGTCGCCAGAATAAAAAATATCGTAGTCAATGTTTTGAATTTTTAACGTGTTGAGGTAGTCCTCCAAATATGCCGCAGTAAGAGGATCATCTTCACAAATGGCAATTTTCATTTTTAGACTCCAATATGCTGTAAATGTTATGTAGGTGTTACGTATGGTTTCATTATAATTCTCATGAAAATTTTGGACAAGACGTCGTTAGAGAAGGAGTGGGTATCTTAATGAAAGGATACTGTCAGGATACTGTCTTAATGTGCGCCGCCGGTGCGGACGTAGAGCGCATCGTTCTGTTCATAGACGCGGACGGCACCGACGTCGGCGGTGCAGAGCGCAGGGATGTCGAGGCTGGCGAGGCCGTCGGTGGTTTCAGCGTGGGGATGGCCGTAGCGGTTGTTGGCACCGGCGCTGATGAGGGCGAGGGACGGTGAGTGTTGGCGGTAGAAGTCGGCGTTCCAGCTGTTTTTGCTGCCGTGGTGTGGCACGAGGATGAGGTCGGTGGTGTTGGTCCAGGGGATGGCGGTCAGGTCGTTGCTGTCGGTGTCGCCGCAGAAAAGCACGCTGCAGCCGTCATCGCTGAGGCGGCTTACAACTTGGTTGCTGTTTTCGCCGCCGTCGTTGCTGGCGGCAAGGAGGGTGCAGTCGAGGCGGCTCTCGCCGAGGGAGAAGGTCAGCGGCGCGTCAATGGTGACGATTTCCGTGTCGCCAAGGTACGGACTGAGCGCCTGCCATTCCTCGCTTTGCTGGGCGTAAGGCGAGGCGAGCAGCTGATGCACTTGAAAATCACGCAGAATATGGGCGGCACCGCCGATGTGATCGCTGTCGCTATGGCTGAGCACAAGGGCGTCGATGGTGTTGACGCCGCAGTAGCGCAGGTATTGGGCGACGGTATCGGCGCCAGGGCCTGTGTCAAAGACCAGCCAATGACCATCGGCTGTTTGGTAGGTGCAGCCTGTGCCCTGGCCGACGTCCACCATGGTCAGGCGAAGGTCACTGCTCACTGCTGGCCGCAGGATGAGCATGGCAAGACAAAGCAGCGCAGCGGCGAGCGCGCCAGCGCGGAGTTTGCCAGCGTTGAGCGGAACGAGGCAAAAAGCGATGAGCGCCGCATAGCAGAGCAGAAGCAGCCAGATGGAGGGCTGGCCGATGTAGACATGCAGGGTGCCAGTGAAGTTATTGACGACGTCCATCAGCGCGACGATGACGAGGATGAGCATGTGCACCGGCAGAAACACCAGCGCGCCCAAGGCAGGAACGGCAGCAGCGACGAGCAGAGCCACCAGTGCCAGCGGCACGAGCAGACTAAAGAACGGCACGACGAGCAGATTCATAAGAGTGGAGAGCGGGGCCACCTGGTAGAAATAGTAGGCGACCAGCGGCAGGGAAACGCATTCAGCAGCGAGAGAAACAGCCAGCGCACTGGCCAGGCCTTTGGGCAGAAAGGCGAGGAATGGCTCGAAGCGTGGTGTCAGGAGGATCAGCCCGAGCATGGCGAGAAAGGAGAGCTGAAAGCCGATCTGCCAGAGATTGTAGGGGTTGGCAAGCAGCAGCGCCAGGGCCGCCAGAGCGATGATCGTCAAGGGATCCCGGTAGCGCAGCAGGCGCAGCGCCAGAAGGGTGGCCAGGCCCATGATGCTGGCGCGCACCGCTGGGGCGGACGCATCGCTGAGCAGGGTGTAGAGCGTCAGCAGCGGCCCCATCAGCAGAAAGAGCCCCCAGCTGTGCTGGCGGCGCAAGAGCCGTGCCAGTGTAAGCACAAAGGCGAGGATGAAACTCACATGGAGGCCGCTGACTGAAAAAATGTGGATGATGCCGAACTGCTGGCTGACGTTGTAAAAATCATCGTTCAGATCGCTGATGTCGCCGAACAGCGTGGCTGCAATGAGTGCCTGCTGGCCAGGATCCAGGTAGCGTGCGAGAATCGCTGAATAGCTGTCTTTTACGCTGTTCAGCCACTGCGCCCAGGCTGGCGGATCGGCTCGCAGCGTGCCGGGAGCATCAGCGTCAAAAAGGGTGGCGATGCCGCGCTGAGCGAGAATTTTTTCTTCGTCGTAGCCGCCGGGATTGGTTGCTGGCTCAGGCGCTGCGAAGGTGCCGGTAAATTCGTAATCGGCGCGCAGTGTGTAGGCAGTGTCGTCTTCCCAGGCACGCTGGACGCGTACAGGAACGGGCTTCTCTAAAACGCGGTCATTCAGTACTGTCACCTCTGCATCCACGTAGGTGCGATCCGCCGGCGCCCGGGTGATGCGTGCGCTGATGGTGCCTTCGCTGCCGTGCAGCGGAACCATCGCGCGATGGTTGGCGCCAGTCTGCTGCATAAGCAGGATGCCAGCCGCCAGCGCCAAGAGACAGGCGAGAAAAAGCCGTCCTTTGCCCATTTTTACAAAGATGGCACCGGCGATGAGTATCAAGGCGGCAGCAAAAAAAGCGCATCCCATCCCCGGCAGCGCGGCGGCGCTGCCCAGCCAAAGGCCGACGATGAAGGCGGCAATGGCCGCGCAAAGTGGTCGTTTGACAGGATAGATGCGCATGAGGGTTCCCTCCTCAGACGGTGATATACGGGGCGACGTCGGCAAAGATCTTTTCGCCGATGCCGCTGACTTCCTGGAGTTCTTCGATGGTGCGGAAGCCGCCGTTGGTTTCACGGTAAGTGATGATGGCTTGTGCCCGCACTTCGCCAATGCTTGGCAGGGTTTCCAGCTCTTCTAAGCTGGCGGTGTTGATATTGACAAGGGCGCCGTCGCTGCTGGCGCCTGCGGTGGTTGCCGCGGTGCCTTCACTGGCAGAGGTAGAGGCGCTGCCGATGGCTGGCACGGTGATTTTCTGGCCGTCGGCGAGTTTTTGTGCCAGATTCAGCTGCGAGAGATCCGCTTCGGCGGTGGCACCGGCGGCGCGTACTGCATCGTCAACGCGGGCATCGGAGGGCAGGGTGTAGACGCCAGGCGCAGAAACCGCACCTGTGACATGCACCACCACCTCACCGCTGGCGGCAGAGGCGTTTTCTTCGCTGGCGCTGGTGTCGGCGGCAGCGGCAGCGGTGTCCTCGCTTTCTTTGACGAGGGTCAGTCCTTCGCCCTGCGCGCGCCAATCCTGATAGGCGTTGCCGCCGCAGAAAGCAAGCACTGCCACAATCAGCAGCACCACACCGAGAATTTTCCAGTTGAGATGGTCTTCCAGCCAGTCACGCAGACGCATGAACCATTCTTGCATGGCGGCGTCCTCCTTTCATAGGTTGATAAGATTAGTATACCATGAGGGGACAAATGTCCGCAAATAAAAGTCGCCGACAACACAGCGTTGTCGGCGAAGAGCGCATTATCATCTTGATGTGTGTGTGCTGCTTTCCGGCGGGAGGCAGACCAGCAGATGAAACCCAGCGTCGTCGACGCGCGTTTCCAAACTGCCGCCGTAGCGCGCAGCGATGCTGCGCATGCCAGGCAGCCCGTGACCGTGGGCGTGCGGATCGGCCTTGGTCGTGCGCAGGTCGGGATGGACCGCGCCGGCAATGGGGTTGTCGACGGCGAGCATGAGCATGCCTTTGTCGAAGCGGCAGCGCAGCCGCACCGTGGCGTCGGCACAGCCGCTGGCGCCCTCGCGGGCATTGTCGAGGGCGTTGCCCAAGAGGGCGCAGAGGTCGGTGTCGGCCACAGGGAGCGATGCTGGCAGCACAGCCTGGAAATCACAGGCGATGCCTGCTCGCTCGATGGCGTCGGCTTTGGCGGCGAGGACCACGTTGGCGGTGTCGTTGTCGCAGAAGCGGCGCGGACGGCTCAGCGCCTTGCTGTCGCCGAGGGCATCGAGGTAGGCGCGGGCCTCGTCCAGCTTGCCCAGCTCCAGCAGGCCGCTGGCGGCAGTGATGTGGTTGCGCAGATCGTGCCGCAGCTGGCGCAGCTGTTGGTCTTGCTGGCGCAGCCCTTCGTAGTAAACATCGCGCTGTGCTGCCAGCGCGTGTTCCTGCTCCAGAGCTTCCTGACGTGCCAGCACGATGACAGCGGCCAGCAGCACCAACGAGGTGACGAGGACGAAGGGCAGAATGGCGATGCCCAGGCGCAGAATCATTTCCTGCACCAAGGCCGATGCGTAGTTATAGGGATAAGTGAGCAGCACCGTTGCAGCGAGGGCGCACAGCGGCATCAGCGAAAGAGCGAACACCAGCGCCCAAAGATTGCGCGACAGCTGTACTGGCTGCTTTGGCAGGAAGCGGCGATAGCAGAGATAAATCACACCGACAAAGAGCGGGCGGCCCAGACTGACGATGTAATCAGCGCTGCGACTGATGAACCGATCGCTAAGATAGGTGTCGAGCAAGGCAGAGATGGACATAATCAGGCAGAAGAAAATGAAGCATATGGCTAGCCTACCAAGGCGGTTGCCGCTCGTCGCCAGCATGAAGAAAAACACAAAGATTGGGAAGGTGTAGAGCAGGTTCGGGTCACCAACCCAGATCACCATGGCTGAGCTGAGCCCCATGGTGAGAATGAGCATGATCCTGCCCCAGCGCTGACGCACTGATATAAAAGGCTGGCAAAGCGCGTAGAGAAGGATGCCGACGAGAATACTGAGCATAACAAAAAACAGGGTGAGCAGGAACTGCCGCCAATCCAATAGGTAGCTGTAATACTGTGCAATGCGAAGAACATCGGCCATGCGCTATCCCTCCAGCTCCGAGCGTGCCATCGCCAGCAGTGCTGCTTGGCGGCAGGAGCGGCTCACAGGCAGACGTTCGCCATTTGTGAGCACCACTTCGTTCAGCTCCAGCCGCGCAATGGCAGCCATGTGCACGAGATAGCGCTGATGCACCCGCACAAAGTCTCTGCCTGCTTCAGCGGCCACCTCGTCAAGCTTGCCGTAAAAAGAGAGGGTGCGTTCCTTGGTGACACAGTGCACTTTGCGCCGCTCTGACGCAAAATAGAGAATGCTGGCATAAGGCACACGGTAGGTGATGTCGCCGCTGTGGCAGACATAGGCGCGGTCCAGCGCGCGCAGCAATGCCGTCTGGGCGCGCTGCAGCACATCCTGAAGCTGCGCCTGCGTCGGCGGTTTGAGCAGATAGCCGAGGGCGCCGACACCGTAGCCGTCGAAGACGTAGTCGCTGTAGCTGGTGCAGAAGACCAGCTGCAGGCTGTCGTCGATCGTGCGCAGCTGGTGCGCTGTGTCGATGCCGCTGAGCGCCTTCATTTCCATATCGAGAAAAACCAAGTCAAGCTCGCCAACATGCTTGTGGTACCAGTCAAGCAGGCCTTCGCCAGAGGAAAATTGGAAGAATTGAGCCTCCCAGCCATTGATTTCCAGCGTGCGTTCCAGGGCGTCCTGGAGCAGCAGGCGGGCGTCGGCGTTATCGTCGCAGAGTCCAATGCGGAGCATGTCATCACCTTCCTTACAAATATCTGTCTGTATTTTATCATAGGCGGCCAGCGGTGCGAAACCAAAGTTGACAGCAAAACGACCGTTCTTGACAATCGCCGCTGAGCGTGTGCCAAAAATGACAAGAAAACCACCGCCTTTGACAGCGCCGTCAGCAGCCAGTGACGAGACATGGTAAGGTTGAACCATGATAACAACGGATTCACCGTCAAAGGAGGCCATCATCATGTTAACCGTCAACAATTTGCATAAATCCTATCAGGTGGGCGATGCCACCTATCATGTGCTCAAAGGCGTGTCCCTTTCTGTCGACACCGGAGAGTTTGTAGCGATCATGGGGCCGTCGGGCTCCGGCAAGACGACACTGCTCAACTGCATTTCCTGCTACATTCCTTCCGACAGCGGCAGCATTCTGCTTGGCGATACCGAGCTTGCCAAGCTCGACGAGGACGCTCTGGCAGATGTGCGCAATAAAAAGCTGGGCTTTGTCTTTCAGGACTTTTTACTGCTGGATGGGCTCACTGTGCGCGAGAACATTCTGCTGCCGTCGATCATCGGCAGCCTGGTGAACGATCAAATCGAGGCGCGCGCCGATCAGTTGTGCGATGTGTTTGGGCTCTCGCACATCAAAAACAAGTATCCAGCAGAGATTTCCGGCGGTGAGAAGCAGCGCACAGCTGTGGCGCGCGCCCTCATCAACCAGCCGCTGATGATTCTTGCCGACGAGCCGACCGGCAA
>JAXJBF010000044.1:0-36142 GCA_036303105.1 Peptococcaceae bacterium
GCGTAGCGCTGGCTCTGTTTGCTGCGCCATTTTATCCCTCATCAGGGCGCGGTGCGTTCGTGGACATGTTCCACGGGCGTGCCGCGCCCTTTTTGTGTGCGCTGGAGAGGAGGCGGTGTCTTATCCGCTGAACCGATGGTGAGAAACAACGAACGATAAAGGATGAGAATAAAAGGAGGAAACGATGATGAAACGAAAATTATTGGCAACGGTGCTTACTCTGAGCATGCTGATGGGTATTATGCCGGTCAGTGCATCGGCGCAGGATACAGCGATCCTCTATGCCGGAGGTGAGCAGCTTACAGGCAGTATGTCGAATCCGGTTTATGCGAAAACGGTCAATGGTGCAGTGACCACCCAGGGTGCCAGCGAGAGCGATTATAACATTAAGTGGGATGGTACGACGTTGATTCTCAAGAACGCTGAGATTTCCAGTGGTCTGCATGAAAATGCTGCCATCTATTATAGCGAAGGAGATTTAGCAATTGTTCTTGAAGGATCAAACGTGGTGACGGCGTCAAGCGTGACCGTGCCGAATGGTAAGAGTAAGGTTGGTTATGGTATTTACGGTAGTCAAGATATCAATATTTCCGGAACCGGCAGCCTTGATGTGACAGGAAGTAAGATGCAGGGGAATTTCGGCGGATCAGCGTACAGCTACGGTATTAGAGCTGAAAAAATCTTGACGATTTCCGGCGGCACGGTGGTGGCGAGTGGCGGAACAGTCACCATTCAAAATAGCATGTTCAATGCCAGCGTTGGACTTTATGCAGTCAATCAGGTGATAATTTCCGGTGGTACGGTGACAGCTACTGGCGGACAGGCGCCAGCGCAAAGTTATGGCATTTGGGCATCTAATAAAAATGTGAGTATCTCCGGTGGTGAGGTGACAGCGAGCGCCGACTCGTCGGCGGCAGTTAGAAGTTGCGGCATTTGGGCGGATGGTGGAACTGTGATTGTTGCTCCGCAAGAGGCTCAGGTAATTAGCGTGGCGGTTGGTGCTGCTGCACCAGGTAGTATAATTGAAGGCTCACCGTTTGATACTGAAAAAGAAATTGAAACGCTTATTGATAACGCGATCTATTTCCACAGTATAGCGACTTCCAAGTCGCAGACCTATCATTTGACCGCGATACTGAATGGTGGCGATGGTATGACTGTGAGCGGCGACTATGCCGTCGGTGCAGAGATCCAGATTGATGCAGGCTTAAAAAACGGTTATCGCTTCTCAGGCTGGACAAGCAGTGGTGGTGGCATTTTTGCCGATGATTCCAGCGCAAGCACCACCTTCATTATGCCAGCTGCCGATACGACGATCACGGCAACCTGGACAGAAGAAACATATAACGTAAAGTTGAATACCAATGGTGGCACGGTGAACAGTGGTGATGTCACCAGCTACACTTATGGCACAGGGGCTACCCTGCCAACAGATGTCACCCGCACCGGTTACACCTTTGATGGCTGGTACGATAATGCAGCGTTTAGCGGCGCACCCGTCACTGGTATTACCACTACTGACTTTGGCGATAAAACCTACTACGCTAAGTGGACAGCCAACACCTACAAGGTGACGCTGAACACGAACAATGGCACCATCAACAGCGGCAATGTCACTGGCTATACCTATGGCACAGAGACCACCCTGCCAACGGATGTCACCCGTGCTGGCTACACCTTTGCTGGCTGGTACGAGGATGAAGCGCTGTCCGGTGAACCAGAAACAGTGATTCCTGCTGATGCGATGGGCGACAAAGAATACTGGGCAAAGTGGACGGCGAAGTCGTATCCATCGGCGCCGCCAACCGTAAGCGAGAAGATCATCGCTGCCATTAATGCTGCAGATCCAGGCGAGACGGTGACGGTGGATCTTTCCAGCGGCAGCACCAAGCTGGACAAGGAAGTGTTTGAAGCCCTTGCTGGCAAGGATGTGACCCTGGTGGTCGATCTGGGTGACGGTGTGTCCTGGACGGTCAACGGCAGCGACATTTCTGAGGACGCCGACTTCACCGACATTGATCTGAGCGTGACCATGGGCAGCGACGGCATCCCTGTGGATGTGGTGGATGCCATCACCGGCGAACGGGACAGTGTGCAGCTCACCCTGGCCCACGACGGCGCCTTTGGCTTCACCATGACCCTCACCGCCCCATTGGGCGCCGAGAACGCCGGATACTGGGCGAACCTGTACCATTTCAATGAGGAAGCCAACGCCATGACCTTTGAAACAGCGGCGCCAATCGGCAGCGATGGCAGCGTGTCCCTGTCCCTCAGCCACGCCAGCCAGTACGTCCTCGTCATCGATGACCACAACCACGGCATCGTGACCCTGCCATTTACCGATGTGAGTGAGGGCGACTGGTTCTACGACCCGGTGTGTTATGTCTACAGCCAGGGCCTGATGACCGGCACCTCGGCAACGACCTTTGAGCCAAACACGCCGCTCAGTCGCGCCATGCTCGTGGCTGTGCTCCATCGTCTGGAAGGCAGCCCGCAAGCCAGTGGCAGTGACTTCACCGACGTGGCCGACGGCGACTGGTACGCCCAGGCTGTGAACTGGGCCGCCAGCGTCGGCGTCGTCAACGGTTTTGACGACGGCACCTTCCAGCCAAACGCCGCTATCACCCGCGAGCAAATGGCCGCCATCCTGCGTAACTACGCCGCCTATAAGGGGCTCGATGTCACCGCCAGCGGCGACATCGCCCACTACAGCGACGCCGCCAGCGTCAGCACCTGGGCGAAAGAGTCTGTTACATGGGCAGTTGACCAAGGCCTGATCTCTGGAATCACCATAGACACCTTGCAGCCACAAGGCCTCTCCACAAGAGCACAGGTAGCTGCGGTGCTCCAACGGTATCTTGAAAACTAACAAAGGCGACGACGACGCGCTCTCAAAGGATGGAGAAAATGTGATGGAAGCATAGACAAAAAAGTGTCGATAAGGCATTAGCCGACATGCGCTAGTCCCGAAGGGACGCGAGATCGCGAAGCTGACGATTGTTGGTAACGTGACTTTGAGAAACGAAAATTTTCAATGCCTTCCTACGTTGCTCCGAGCTAGCCCCGAAGGGGAGACAGCACCCTGCGTCCACAGGGCACCACAACCAGAGCGGAAGTGGCGAGTGTGCTTCAACGTTATCTTGCAAACTAAATACAAACAAAAGCGACGGTCCTTGGGGCCGTCGCTTTTTGCTGCGCGGGATGTGACAACAGCTGTGCTTAATGAGAGGGATGCGTTTGCCACAATATAGCGGAGAAAATATGATATACTTTTTATATCTTATGACAAAGGGGGCGAGGAGATGCTGCTCTTTAGTGAATATCTGCGGGAGCTTTTGCAGACCAAGCAGGTGACGATTTCGGCCCTGGCGCGGGCAGTTGGCGTGGAGCGGTCGACTTTGTCGAAGGTGCTGACCGGACAGCGGGTGCTGCCTTACGATGCGCTGGCGGCGGTGGCTTATCATCTGCGGCTGACGCCGGGGGAGGCGCAGCAGCTGCGGGCGTATTACGACGCGCAGTTTGAAAAAGAGGGCATTCGCCGTTCGCGGGAGATGGTAAGCCGTTTATTCGCCGATATGGCAGAGATGGATTTTTCGGTGCCGATGTTTGAAGAAAGCCGCTTGCTGATGGGTCTTGAGGCTTTTGCCGGCGGGCGTTCGATTTTTTCCGGGGCGATGACGGTGCGTGCGCTGCTGCGGCTGGTGCTGGCCGAGGAACTGGCGCGGGACGATGCGCGGCTGGAACTGACGGTGCCGCCGATGGCGTCGTTTCTCAACGAAGAATTGCTGCGCCGTTATTGCAGCGGCGACAGCCGCGCCGAGGTGACACAGATCATTGCCTTTGACGCGCTGGGCACTGCTGAGGAGATCAACCTGCACAATCTGGCGTGCTTCTGCCGGGTGCTGCCGCTCTGCCTGCTGTCGCGGCGGCATTATCATCCGTATTATTATTACGACAACAGCGTGACGGCGCGCTACAGCGATCCGTTTCCGTATTTTCTGGTGACGCATGGCTGTGTGGTGTGCTTGTCGGAGGATGGCAGTCAGGCGATGCTGCTTTTGCAGGCGGATCAGGTGGATGGCTATCACCGGCATTTTCAGCTGCTGTTGGAGCGGGCGTACAGCCTGGTGCAGTACACCGCGGACCCGGTGGAGGTTTTGATGTCTTACGATGCAGCGACGGATGCCGATGGCTTTTACATGGTGATGGATCAGCCGTGTTTTGGGCGCTTTTACGACGAGGCGGTGATCGGTCAGTATCTGCGGCGAGAGCTGCCATTTTATGAGCCGCTGCGTGATGTGGCTATGAAGCGCTTTGGGCGGCTGCGGCAGGTGGAGCGGTTTTACACGCTGTTCAGCGAGAACGGCCTGGCGCGGTTTGCGGCGACGGGCGCGCTGGATGATTTTCCGACGGCGTTTGTGGCGCCGTTTCCAGCGGCGCAGCGGCGGCGGTTCATGGAGGCGCTGGCGGGCGGCATTCGGAGCGGCGAGGTGCAGGGACGGGTGCTGCGCCCAGGCACGTTTCCTGATTACTTGAGCATGACAACGTCGGCGCAGAGCGGCGTGGGCTTTTTTACGACGGAGCATTTTGCGCTGCAGGATGGGTTCTGCTCGATTTTGCTGCGGGAGCCGAATCTCTGCCGTGCCTTCCACGGCTGGCTGACGCATCTTCCAGACAGCCCTCAGGCGCTGTCGCTGGAAGCGTCGGCGGCTGTGTTGGAGCGCATGGCGGCGGGCATAAAAAAGGAGGAAGAACAATGAAACGATGTACAAAGAAAGGCTGGAGTCTGGTTTTGCTGCTGGCGTTTGTGGCGAGCATGGTGCTGCCGACAGGCGCAGCGGCATCGGACACCATTTATGATCTGACGACTTTTCGCTATGAGGTGCTGAGCGACGGCACAGCCCGCCTCGAAGCCCTGCCGGCACCACAGTATCAGACTGGCACGATGGTCATTCCGTCTGAGATTGATGGCCACACGGTGTCGGCGCTGTCTGATTTTTTGGCCTATACGGAGGCCGTGGTTGATTTGACCATTCCTGGCACCATTAAGAGGGTGCCCAATGTTTTTGATCATAACAGCAAGCTGCGGACGGTGGTGCTGGAAGACGGTGTGACCGAGCTGGATGCAGGTGCGTTTGAAAGCGACACGAGTCTTGCATCGGTGAGGCTGTCCAATGCGCTGACAAAAATTGGCGACAGAGCCTTTGAATTTTGCTACCCGTTAAGCACTGTTTCCCTGCCGAATGGGCTGGAAACGATTGGCGCTTCGGCTTTTGCACATACGGGGCTGACCTCGCTGACCCTGCCGAACAGTGTAAACAGGGTGGGCATGCAGGCTTTCGCGTCTTGCAGCTCGCTGAAAACGGCGGTGCTGTCGTCAGGCATGACGGAAATTCCTATGGGCATGTTTCAGTATGCCGACAGTCTGACGACGGTGACGATTCCGGCAAGCATCACATCGATCAACTCGACGGCGTTTTCTGGCTGCAGCGCTTTGACGACGGTTTACTATGGCGGCAGCGAAGCCCAGTGGCAGGCATTGCTGGCCGATCACAGCAGCAGCGGCGAACTGAATAACGCTACAGTGTATTGCGGCATCAGCACGCCAGAGCCGCCGGAAGGCGACGATATGGAGGCGATTGTGACGCCAGTGAATCTGACTGCGGCGAGCAGCGCCGACGGTGTGACGCTGGCATGGGATGTGCCGCTGGAAGTGGACACGAAATGGGTCTATGATGGCTTTGACATCCTGCGCAAGAGCAGCAGCGGCAGCTATGCAACGATTGCTCATGTGGGCAGATGGACCCAGGACTATGTGGATGCCACAGCGGTGCATGGCACCACTTACAGCTACGCGGTGCGCGGCACCAATGGCAGCGAGACAGGCGCGCTGAGCAAGGCAGCCACGGTGACCTATGACGCCAACGCCCATGAAACGGTGGGCATGAATGGCACGCGGATTCAGCTTGACAATCAGGGCTTTGGCAGCGGGCAGTATGAAACGGTGGACAAGCTCTGGCTGACCACTGGCAGCAACGGCATGTGGATCACGCTAGTTTTTGATGAACCGCTGAGCGATGAGAATGTGCGCGTGACGGTGACGGGCGGCGGCCAGGAATTTGAAGGCACGAATGTGGAAGTGCTGGCGCAGCAGCTGATGTTTCGGCTGACGCTCACCGGCGGCAAGCATCTGGAGCCAAGCACAACCTACACGGTGCGTGTGGTGGACAGCCGCGGCAACACGCTCGCGCAGACAACGCTTGAAAGTGCCGACGAAAATACCCAGAGTTGGGGCTTTACGAACATTGATTCTTCCTATAATTACGCGGACCTGATTCGTTACTATCCGGCGACGATTGCCGATAAGCTTTACAGCCTGGACAAGAGCCACGGCGAAGATGGCCTCTGCTTCGGCATGGCGCTGGCGGCAGCGCTGTGGAAGCAGGGCGATATGCCGTCGTTTTCTGGCGGGCAGGACCTGCTGAATTTGGTGCGCTGGGACGACACGCTGGGCAGCGGCCAGTGGCGCGGCGTCAGTGTGCAGGATTATATCCAGGCCTGCAACGCGTTGCAGTTCAGCCAGCCGTATGCGTCGCAGACGCGCGCCAATAAGAACGACTACGATGGCCTGGTGCGCGCGGTGAAGAGCGGCCAGCCGGTGGTCATCGGTACCTGGATCGACGGCACGGGACATGCGGTGCTGGCGTATGATTATGAGGACAAGGGCACAGAATTTGTCATTGATGTGCAGGACCCGCAATGCATGCCGCATCAGATCTGTAAGCTGACGCTGAAGGGCACGAGCGGCCATTGGAGCGGCTGGTCCTACGAACGCCGGGAGCTGACGACTTCTTCTGACGGCGTCGACGATCCGAACCGATATTTTTCCTGGCGCAGCGCGACCACCTCGCCGGACGACGATTTTGACGTGGACGGCGTGCTGATGGACATCGGCAACAACATTGCGAGCAACGTTGGCGACGATCTGGAACACGTTTGGGAAAGCCTGGTTGGCAGCAGCGCGGTGACACCGCTGAGCGGCACCAGCATGGGCTGGGTCAGCGACGGCACGCTGACGATGCGCAGCCTGCGCGATGCGGTGGAAGTGATCGACAGCACCATGAGCCTGACGTTGGAAGGCTCGGCGGCGCGCGTGAATCTTTCAGGCGGCATTCAGTCGGCGACGGTCAGCGGCAGCGGCACGCTGACAATGACTGTTGAGAGCGAAGATACGACGCTGATTTTTGAAGGCACAGCCAAAGACGGTGTGTCCCTTATCCGCGACGGCGATCAGCTGCGGCTTTCCGGCGCCGAGAATGGGCAGGTGACGACGAGCGGCAGCGACGGCATTTCGACGTCGGTGAGCGTGGAGCCGGGGAAAGACTATGTCATCAGCCTGGATGGCGGCGTGGAAACCCCTGACGACGGCGAACTGCCGTTCAGCGATGTGCGCAGCAGCGACTGGTTCTATGAGCCGGTGTGTTATGCGTACGACACAGGCATTATGACAGGCACGAGCGCGACGACCTTTGCTCCGAATCTGACGACGACCCGTGGCATGATTGTGGCGATTCTGCATCGATTGGAAGGCAGTCCGTCGGCAGGCAGCGCAGGCTTCAGCGATGTGAGGGCCGGCGACTGGTACGCCCAGGCTGTGAACTGGGCCGCTGCCAATGGCGTGGTCAACGGCATGGGCAATGGCACCTTTGCGCCGAACGCCGCCATTACCCGCGAACAGCTGGCAGCGATTCTCCGCAACTTCGCAGCCTACAAGGGCGAAGATGTCAGCACCAACGGCAGCCTCGCCAACTATAGTGATGCTGCCAACATCAGCACTTGGGCGAAAGACTCCATGCAGTGGGCAGTCGGTGAAAATTTAATTTCTGGTGTTACAAACGACACATTAGCCCCACAAGCACATGCGACGCGAGCTCAGGTGGCTGCCATTTTCCAGCGTTTTCTCTCTGAGTAATGGAAGCTGACAAATTAACCAAGCGTTGCTCCGAGCTAGTCCCGAAGGGAGGCGGTGGGTGAAGGCCTGATCAGCGGCACGACGATGTTCACCATCGCTCCCTTAGAACCTGCAACACGCGCTCAAGTGGCAGCCATTTTCCAGCGGTATCTGGAAAAATAGTGGCAACGACGCGAGAACGCGGTGCTAACAATTTTCAGCAAGGTGACTTTGAGAAATGAAAGTTGTCAATGCCTTCCTGCGTGACTCCGAGCTAGTCCCGAAGGGGCGCGCGCTCAGGTGGCAGCCATTTTCCAGCGGTATCTGGAGCGCTGAGGGCATGAAAAAAGACCTGACACAATGAATGTGTCAGGTCTTTTGCTGATACGAACAAATTATTTCAGCAGGCCGAAGTCGCGCATGGCGTTGGCGAGACGTTCAGCGTTGGCTGGTTCGATTTCGGTCAGTGGCAGACGCACGCCGCCGCCGCAGAGGCCCATGAGTTCAACAGCCTTCTTGACTGGGATTGGGTTGACTTCGCAGAAGAGGGCGTTGACGAGGTTCATGGCGTCGAGCTGGATCTTTGCAGAGCCGGCAACATCGCCGTCGAAGTATTTCTGAACCATGTCGTGGGTTTGCTGTGGTGCGATGTTGGAGAGCACCGAGATGACGCCTTTGCCGCCGAGGGAAAGGATAGGCACAACCTGGTCATCGTTGCCGGAGTAGACATCGATGTCGCCATTGGCGATGGCGAAGAGGTGGCCAATTTGGGTGATGTTGCTGCAGGCTTCCTTGATGGCAACGATGTTTTCAACGTTGCGAGCGAGCCATACAGCAGTTTCTGGCTGAATGTTGCAGCCGGTGCGGCTAGGAACGTTGTAGAGAATAACAGGGATGGAGATGGATTCAGCAATGGTCTTGAAATGCATCTTCAAACCGTTCTGGGTGGCTTTGTTGTAGTAAGGGGTGACGAGCAGAACAGCGTCGGCACCATCGGCTTCAGCCTGCTTGGAGAGCATGATGGCGGTTTGAGTGTCATTGGAACCGGTACCAGCGATGACAGGTACGCGATGGTTGACATGGTTGATGGTGTGGGCGATGACCTTGGAATGTTCTTCTTCGGAAAGGGTGGATGATTCGCCAGTGGTGCCGCAGATGATGATGGCGTCGGTGCCATTGTTGATCTGGAAGTCGAGGAGACGTTCCAGTGCTGGGTAGTCGACAGCACCATCAGCGGTGAAAGGGGTAACGATTGCGCAGCCTGCGCCAGTAAAGATAGACATATTTTTTTCCTCCTTAAATGTGTGCGGGGAGAGGTCCGTCAGTGAAAAGAAAAAGCGACGATCCTGGGGATACGTCGCTGGTGATCCAGTTCATAGTGATAGCTCCCCATCTGCAAAGATGACAGTCATGCACTTGTTCAGTACATGCCCAGCAGAACGCCCTCAGCCTGCGGTCCACTTCGGCGAGCATCCCTTTTACCAGCTGTCGGCGTTTGCTGAAAACTCAGGCTGGTGACTGATGAGGCTCGCGACCTCTATCTACATTTTCTGTATATTTAGTATATTAGGGGATGGACGGCGGCCTGTCAAGGGGTATTTGTCGAATCTCCTGTGAATATTTTATATTCGTGGTATAATGGAGCACGTGAGTAAAAGGAGGAAACGCATGAAACCGCAGCAAGCATTAAAAAAATATTTTGGCTATGACAGTTTCCGACCCGGGCAGCTGGAAATCATTGAGGCGCTGCTGGCGGGCCGCGATGTGCTGGCCATTTTGCCAACAGGCGGGGGTAAATCGATTTGCTACCAGATTCCGGCGATTTGCCGCAAAGGGCTGACGCTGGTGATTTCGCCGCTGATTTCGCTGATGAAGGATCAGGAAGACGGGCTTGTGGAAATGGGCGTGGCGGCACGTTCGGTCAACAGTGCGACGTCGACGGCGCATTTTGCAGAGACCATGCGCATGGCCCGGGAAGGCACGCTGGATTTGCTCTATGTGGCGCCGGAGCGGCTGGAGCTGGAAGGCTTTCGGGAAACGCTGGCAGAGCTGCATGTGACGATGGTGGCGGTGGATGAGGCGCACTGCGTGAGCCAGTGGGGCCATGATTTTCGTCCGAGCTATATGCGCATTGCCGACCTTTTGGCGGACTTTGCGCAGCGGCCGGTGTTCGCTGCCTTTACGGCGACGGCGACGCAGCGGGTGCGCGAGGACATTATCACGCAGCTGCGGCTCGAGAATCCATTCTGTTATGTGGCGAGCTTCGACCGGCCAAATCTCTATTTTTCCGTGCAGAAGCCAGCCAACAAAAACAAAGCCTTGCTGAAGCTGTTGGACGATGACACGTCGAGCATCATCTACTGCGGCACACGCAAAAATGTCGAGAGTGTATATGGCTTTCTGCGCGATCACCGCCTGCCAGTGACCTATTATCACGCTGGGCTGACGCCAGAGGTGCGCACGCAGCATCAGGATGATTTTATTTACGACCGCAAGCCGATCATGGTGGCGACGAATGCGTTTGGCATGGGCATCGACAAGCCGGATGTGCGCCATGTGATTCATTATAATATGCCGAAAGATCTTGAGAGCTATTATCAGGAGGCGGGCAGAGCCGGGCGCGATGGAGCGCCAGCGAGCGCGGTGCTCTTGTTTTCGCCGCAGGACATTATGTTGAATGCGCGCCGGGTGCAGGAGAGCAACGCACCGAATGCCCAGGAAAATCTCCAGGCGATGGTCAGTTATTGCAACACAGGCAACTGTTTGCGGCGGTTCATTCTGCGCTATTTTGGCGAGGAGCCGAGCTGGAAGGAATGCGGCAATTGCTCTGTCTGCGACGGCACGGTGGCGGTAACCGACTGCACCGTGGAAGCGCAGAAGATTCTCTCCTGCATCATTCGCATGGGGCAGAATTTTGGCACCGGTAAAGTGATTGACGTGCTGCGCGGTCATGAAACCGATTTCAACAGCCGTTATCATTTTGACAAGCTGTCGACGTTTGGCGTCATGAAGGACTACAGCGACCGTGACATTCGCGACATTGTGTCGCTTTTGACAGCGGAAGGATATCTGCGCATTGAGGGCGAACCTTACACGATCCTCAAGGCCACCGAGCGCAGCAAGCGTTTGCTGCATGGTGAGGAACACATGGCCATCAACAAGCAGCTCAAAGAAGGCGAGCGCAAACGCCTATCGCAGAGCGTGGAAAATATTATTTCCTACGATGAGGCGTTGTTTGGTACTTTGCGCGCATTGCGACGGCAAATCGCTCAGACGCTGGACGTGCCGCCGTTTATGGTTCTTTCGGACCGGTCGCTGATTGATATGGCCGCGAAACTGCCGCAGACAGCAGAGGAGATGCACGATGTCAGCGGGGTTGGCGAGAAAAAATTTGAACGCTATGGCGAGCCGTTTCTCCTGGCGGTGCGTCAGTATGTGACGCAGAACGACGTGGATGTGGAGGCGGCGCGGCGACAGAACTTTCGTGATGTGGAAGAACGTCCGGCGGCAAGCGGCAAGGGTGCGAAACGTTCGACGCAGCAGCGCACGCTGGAATTGCTGCGTCAGGGAATGCGCTTGGAAGCGATCGCACGGGAACGCAAACTGACTTTGCAGACGATAGAAAACCACGTCTTGGCGCTTTTGCAGAACGGTGAAAAGCTGCCTGTCGAAAAATGGCTCAGCGACGATGACAGAACGCTGATTTGTCGCACGGCGGCAGCGGCGCAGAGCGACAAGCTGACACCGATCAAGGACGCGCTGCCGGAGCGCATCAGTTATTTTCAGATTAAATTGGCACTGACCCTGGAAAAGATGGGCCGTGCATAAAAAAACAGGGCGTAAGACCGTGAGAAAGTCTTACGCCCTGTTTGGCGTTTTGAAGCTTATTTGTTGGTATTACGATGGTACCATTTCATGGTAGGGAAAGCTTTTTCGAGACGTTTTTCCAAACGAGGACGTTTGGCGAGCAGTTCAGCACGTTTGGCGCGCAGACTGTCGAAGTGTTCCAGTTTTTTCTGCACGCGGGCTGTGGTGGCGCTGTCCAGTTCGCGACGGCGGGCATCAAAGGCCTGCAGGCGTTTTTCGACGGCAGCGCGGTGCTCCTTGAGCTCGCTGCGGTTCATGGTCTGCCATTCGCTGAGCTTGCTTTGTACAGGTTCCAGCCGCTTTTGAGCGCCCAAAGTGGCATCGGTGATATCGGCGCCGATGTCGGCACTGGCTTTGCGCATCTGCGCTTCGATGTCCATGAGCAGGACGTTCTGTTTTTGCAAATGCATGATGCCGGCAACGGTGACAATCAGGTCGATTAGGATGAGCACAGTGGCTGCAGAATCAACGGCGATGAGCAGCGCGTTTGGCAGATGATCGACACCGTCGGCGATCACAGGATGCACCACCTTGACGAAGAAGGTGCCGCCAGCGCCCCAGGCGAGGGAAAAACGCAGGCAAATGAGGCCGGCGATGTTAAAGGGCTCTTTGCTGTAGTCCCACCATTGGGTGTGAAAAAGCTGACGCAGCACCCAGCCGACAATAAATTCCAGGATGGTGCAGATGACGACTGCGCCGATGAAGGAGAGAAGCCAGCTGTTATGGAAGGGTTCCATAAACACAACGAGCATGAGCATGCCGGCGCCATAGATGGGGCAGACTGGTCCGGCGAGCATGCCACGGTTGACGAGGTGGCCGGTTTTGAGGGCGTGGTAGGCGATTTCTACGCACCAACCGAGAAACGCGTAGATGTAAAAAAACGTGAGCAAATGCAACAAAGGTTCATAAGTACTCATGGCGACACCGTCCTTTTTTTAAATTCATTTTTATTATACATCCAAGTAGTAATGCTGGCAAGAATGCCAGCTGAAGAATGGCGCGGAAATCTTTACAAGCACAGACAATAAAATTATAATAGAAATGATTTGCGATTACTGAACAGACCCTGCTTCGGCAGGACGATCATAAGGAGGCTATTATGAACTATCAGCAATTGGCTGATTGGCTGTTTCCAACGGTGGAAACAACCATCGACGACTTAGAACAACGTTTTCCACATCGCGACCTGGCCGATGGCGCGATGATTACCCGTTTGGGCCCAAGTCCTACGGGGTTTATCCATATTGGCAATCTCTACGGTGCGATGATTGATGAACGCATGGCCCATCAGAGCGGCGGCAGTTTCCTGCTGCGCATTGAAGACACCGACGACAAGCGCAAGGTGGAAGGTGCTGAAGCGCTGATCATCCGCGCCATGGATTATTTTGGCATCCACTTTGACGAAGGGGTGACCCTTGATGGCGATAAGGGCGCTTATGCCCCTTATCATCAAAGTGAACGTGTGGACATTTACCAGGCTGTGGCAAAGAGCTTGGTGGCTCAGGGCAAGGCGTATCCATCGTTTGCCACGGAAGAAGATCTGGCGAAGATTCGTGAAGAGCAGGAAGCCCTCAAGGTCAACACTGGTTACTATGGCAAATGGGCAACCGATCGCCAGTTGACGCTGGAAGACATTCGCGCCAAGCTGGACGCTGGCGAACCTTGGACGCTGCGCTTGAAAGCGACTGGCAATCCAGAAGAAACGCGCATCATTGCTGACGGCATTCGCGGTCATGTAACCATTCATCCAAACGATCAGGACTTCGTGCTGCTCAAGACCAACGGCGTGCCAACCTATCATTTTGCCCATGTGGTGGATGACCACTTTATGCGCGTGACCCATGTGGTGCGCGGCGAAGAATGGCTGGCGACGCTGCCATTCCACATTGAATTGTTTGAAACGCTGGGCTGGGAACATCCTGTCTATTGCCACACGGCGCATCTGATGAAGATCGACGAGAACGGCACCCGCCGCAAACTTTCCAAGCGCAAAGACCCGGAAATGGCTTTGTCGTTCTATGAAGAAAAGGGGTATTTCCCACAGGCTGTACGCGAATACATCATGGTGCTGCTGAACTCTGACTATGAAGAATGGCGTTTGGCCAATCCTGAAACGCCGCTTGAAGATTTCCCTGTTCATCTTGATAAGATGGCAACGAGCGGCGCCTTGTTTGATATGGTGAAACTCGAAGACGTCTGCAAGGAAACCTTGGTGCGCCTGAGTGAAGAAACCATTGCAGATTTTGTCATTGCCTGGGCAGAGAAGTATCACCAGGATATTTATGAGGTGCTGGCGCCAGAACGCGAAAACTTTATCAAGCTCTTGGCCATTGGTCGTGACGGCAAAAAGCCGCGCAAGGACCTCGTCAACGCTGAACAGATCGTGGCATTTACAAAGTATTTCTTCGATGCCTGGTTTGTGCAGGAAGATGCACTGCCGGATAACATTCCTGCTGACGAAGCGGTAGGTATTTTAAACGATTATCTGGAAACGTATGACCATCAGGATGATAACGAAGCTTGGTTCAACAAGATTCGTACGATCACTGAAGCGCGCGGCTATGCAGTGCGTCCAAAGGATTATAAGAAGAATCCGGACGCGTATAAAGGTCATGTCGGCGATGTCAGCACGGTCGTTCGCCTGGCAATCACAGGCCGTCGCAATTCCCCAGATGTGTGGAGCATTCAGCAGGTGCTGGGCGAAGAGAAGACGGTTGCGCGTGTGAAGCTGTACATTGAACAGCTTTCTCAATAATGATGTCCGTTGCAGGGGCTTTGCTGTCCCCTGCAGTTTTTGTAAAGAGGAAACCTTATGGATAAGTATGACGTTGAAATGATAGAGGACATGCGTTATGCGGCACTGGATGGCATTCGTGGTTTTGCCATTGTTAATATGATTGCCTTTCATGCAATTTGGGACCTGGTGTATTTGTATGATGTCGACTGGCAATGGCTGGATGCACTTGGCGGCGTGCTGTGGCAGCAGATGATTTGCTGGACGTTCATTTTGGTGTCGGGCTTTTGCCTGCCGATGTCCAGGCATCCTCTGCGGCATGGCGTGGAGGTGTCACTGGCGGGGCTGGCAGTAACCATGGTGACACTGGTGTTGGAACCGCAGGCGCTAATCGTCTTCGGTGTGTTGACGTTGTTAGGAGCCTGCATGATCTTGGGAGGCTTGGCGGCGCCGCTTCTTGAACGTGGGCAGAAGCAACCTTTGCTTTGGCTGGCGCTGGCGATGTTGCTGTTTGCCTTGCTGTGGCCGATTCGCGATGGCTATGTGGGGCTGGGCAGCTGGCAGTGGGTAAGGCTGCCTGAGTCCTGGTATGCAAATCTGGTGACGACGTTTTTTGGCTTGCCGTCACGGGATTTTTATTCTGCAGATTACTTTCCATTGTTTCCTTGGCTGTTTTTATTTCTTGCCGGCTACTATTTGTATGTCATTGCGGTGCGCTGTCGCTGGCTGCCGCTATTGGTCAAAAGCCGGTGCCGCTTTCTGGAATGGGCTGGACGGCACAGCCTGTTGATTTATCTCTTGCATCAGCCCTTGATCTATGTGCTTTTGCGTCCGCTTTTTCCAAGCTGAATTTTTATGAGCGATCCCTGAGGGGGTCGCTTTTTTCATGCATTTTACGCATGGCATGACATGAATAATGAGTATTGGCGCAATTGCTGGCACACCGATATACTGAAATTGTACCGGATGGTACCTTTTGTTAAGATTAAGGAGGTTTATCTATGACGATCATTGATGGTCAACATTTTGATAAAGAACGCGAACTTTATGGCATCAAGGATACGCTGGTGCGTCATTGTGTATTCGATGGTCCGGCAGATGGGGAGAGTGCCCTCAAAGAATGTGATCGGATTACTGTGGAGGATTGCTTTTTTGATTTGCGCTACAGCCTCTGGCATGATCGCGGGCTGACACTCAGCCGTTCTGAACTGACTGAAAACTGCCGTGCCGCGCTTTGGTATTCCAGCGAAGTGACAGTCAATGACAGCAAGCTGCATGGTATCAAGGCGTTTCGTGAATGTGAACATGTGAAGCTGCACGGGTGTGATATTGTTTCTGATGAGTTCGGCTGGTTCACCCATGATATCACCATCGAAAACTGCACAGCCGAGAGCAAGTATTTCCTAATGGGCAACCATGGTGTACGTTGTAAAAATCTTGAGATGAGCGCCAAATATTCGCTGCAGTACATCGAAGATGGTGTCTTTGAAGATTGTGTGCTGGACAGCAAGGATGCCTTTTGGCACGCTAAGAATGTGACGGTACGCAATTGTGTGCTTGGGGGTGAATACCTGGCGTGGTACAGCGAAGGATTGACCTTTGAAAACTGTAAAATCATTGGCACGCAGCCGTTTTGCTATTGCAAAAATCTGACGCTGATCAACTGCGAGATGATCGACTGTGATCTGGCGTTTGAACGTTCAACGGTTCATGCGACCATTACCACGCCGGTGATCAGCGTCAAGAATCCTTTGCATGGCAGCTGCATCACCCTGCCTGCTGTTGGCACCATCATTCGTGATATTGACGGGGCGGACGGACAGGTATGTGTGAGCAAGCAGTCTGTGTCTCTCAGTGCCTGAACACTGACAGAAAATGTGTGGGTGTGAGTGCTGTTTTGTCAGCTGCCGATCGCAAAAAATAATTGCGAAAAACCCGTCATTTTCCCTAAAAAAGCATTGACAAACAGACCCTAAAATTCATATAATAATCGGGTATGGTCGACACAGTAACAGATCCAGAGCCCCGGATCCATTGTGGATACAACCATCAATTATTTTATTGTACAATTTATTCATAATGAAGATACCGAGATTAAAGGAGGATGTTACATGCGTAGCACAACTTTCATGGCCAAAGCTGGCGAAGTTGAAAGAAAATGGTATGTCATTGACGCAGCAGGCAAGCCACTTGGTCGTGTAGCGACTCAGGCAGCTGCTATCTTAAGAGGTAAGCACAAAACCACTTACACCCCTAACGTTGATTGTGGGGATTTTGTTATCGTTATCAATGCTCAGGAAGCCATCCTGACTGGTAAGAAAGATATTCAGAAGAAATACTATCACCATAGCGGTTATCCAGGCGGTCTTAAAGAACGCGCTTATGGCGATCTTATGAAGAACAAGCCAGAATTTGTGATGGAACGTGCCATCAAGGGTATGCTCCCACACAACAGACTGGGCCGTCAAATGTTCCGCAAACTCAAAGTATATGCAGGTGCTGAACATCCACATGTTGCTCAGCAGCCAGAAGTATACGAATTCTAAGAGGAGGTAAACCACTATGGCAGATATTCAATATTATGGCACTGGCCGTCGTAAATCTTCCGTTGCTCGCGTGCGCCTCGTTCCAGGCAATGGTAATGTTACCATTAACGGCAGAGACATGGCTGAATACTTTGGTAAGAAGACCCTCGAAATGATCGTTATGCAGCCTCTCGAACTGACCGAAACTGCAGGACGTTTCGATGTTAAGGTTAACGCTATCGGTGGCGGTACCACCGGCCAAGCTGGTGCAATCCGTCACGGCATTGCTCGTGCACTGCTCCAGGCTGATCCTGACTATCGTCAGGTTCTGAAGCGCGCTGGCTTCTTGACCCGTGACCCACGTATGAAAGAACGTAAAAAATACGGCCTCAAAGCAGCACGCCGTGCACCACAGTTCTCCAAGCGCTAATTGGACGAACCTTACAAACAACAATCAAAGCCTCGAAAAGCAATTGCTTTTCGAGGCTTTTTTGTTGCGTAAAATAAATATAGGTAATGACCTGGTGTTTTCGTTTTAGAGACTTTACGCGTTCATTCTTATTTTTCGATGCTTTATGGCTTGACTTTCCCATAATAGGATGGTTTATGATATGTCAATGCATGAAAGCGAGCAAGATGCGCTTAGCTGTAAAAAATAGTGTCATGTGAGATCGAAAAAGTGAAAAGGAGCGTGAAAGTATGAGCAAGAGCATCTTTCATACGGCTGAAATAAAAAAATTAAAGATGAAAAATAGTATTTATGTGACACCAATGGTGACGCGTTTTAGCGTTCCAAACACTGGTGAGGTTGCTCCAGAAACGGTAGAGCACTATCGTCAATTGGCCAAGGGAGCGCCAGGTTTGATTATTCAGGAGGCAACCTGTGTGGATATTGATGGCCGTTTAATGGATCGTCAGCTAGGAATATGGAACGATGAACAAATTCAGGGGCTGCATCAGATTGTGGAAGCGGTTCATGGCGAGGGGTGTGCCATTTTTGTGCAGCTCCATCATGCTGGCGTGGTGGGCATCTCGGAGTCTCCGTTGTGTCCGGATGATTATGCTTATGTGCAGGCTGATGGAGCGGTGAAAACAGGCCGGCGTATGACGCTTGATGAGATTCGACAGATTCAGGAAGCGTTTGTTGCAGCAGCTGTCCGCGCTTATAAAGCGGGGTATGACGGCGTGGAATTGCACGGCTGTCATCAATATTTAATCTGTCAGTTTTTGAATCGTAAGGTAAATCGGAGAGAGGATATTTATGGTAAAGATCCACTGCGGTTTGTAGAGGAAATTATGGCCGGCATTCGCAAAGCGGTGACAGATGATTTCATTGTCGGCATTCGTCTTGGCGGATTTGAACCGACGTTGGATGATGCGATAGAACATGCCAAACGATTGGAACAAATGGGAGTGGATTTTATCGATGTGTCCTATGGCTTCCAACGGGAACAGGAAGTGGTTTCTCTGAAAGACTATCCTTTCCTTGATATTATATATGCTGCCGAAAAAATTCAGCAGGCTGTAGAGGTTCCTGTGTTCGCAGCCAATGGCATCACATCGCCAGAGATGGCCGATCAAGTTATGAAGCAGACACATGCAGCAATGATTGGCATTGGTCGTGGGTTTATTGTTAATCCAAATTGGATGGCAGATGCTATTCGAGGGGAGAACACTGGAAAGTGTCTTCATTGTTTAAAGTGCAGATTGTATGATGCGCCTGAAAAATGTCCAGGAAAAATGCTTTTTAACAGACAGCGTCAGGAATATCATGCTTAATGCATCAGCGTGTGTATCGCTACAGAATTGAGTGTCTAAATGGATTCCTCGGTTGCTTCATATATGCTGAAAAGTAGGAAGATGAACGGCTAGTAACGCACTAGTAACAAATAATATTTTGAATTTAGCTGTCCAGCGTGGGACAGCTTTTTTCGTTTACAAGTGTTTTCGAACTTCTGGTTTGCGAAGGTGCATTTGTCTTTTAGGTGAATGCGTAGTCGGTCTAAGTGTTTCTTTTTATCGTGCAGTTTTTTTGACGATAGAGTGAATTTTTTTAGACAATAATGTTGATTTATTTACCAATGAAGGCTTGCAATTCTATAGGAAAAATTCCTTCTTGATATTTTTCTAGACTCATGGTTGAAAAAGTGATGAAGTTAACACCAGGATTATTGGCAAAGAGTTGAAGATAGGAATTGCCTGGAGCGTGTAAGCTTGCGAACGCTTCTTGTTTGCACAAATAGTTGCCTTCGGGAAGGACATAAACATCGGAAGCGGTTGTATTGACAGGGAGCAGTTCGAGTGTGATATAGGTATGAAATGCTTCGTCAATGCGTTCAATCATGAGCCCAATTGGAAAGTTGAAGAGGGGGATTAGCCCGCGGGATTGGGCTTCAAGAAACAGATTTGTTGCTTCTTGTCGAAAGAATAATTCATCGCCAAGTTTTGTATAAGGTTTGCGTAGTACATAGCGCTTATTAATATGACGCTGATAGGGCGTCTCGTTTTTGGTAAAGGATTTTGTTTCTTGAATGGCAGAAAGAGAGGATTCCAATCGTTTCCAAGTGGTGTGCAGCTTGAAAAGTTTTTCGTTGATTTTTTCTTTACCGTCGTTGAACAATCGCAGGACATCTAATGTGCCATCTTGATTTTTATAATTGGCGGCCTGTTTAAGTGGAATGCCTAATTCTAAGCAAAGTAAGATCGTATCAAGATCAACCAATTGTTCAAGTTTGTAATAACGGTAATTGGTTTGTGGGTCTGTGTATGCTGGAATTAACGCGCCAACACGTTCATAGTAGCGTAGCGACTTTCGGTCAACGTTGCGTAACTTTGCAAAATCTCCAATGGTTAAATAATCGTTCAAGATGGGTGGGCTCCTTTCTCTTGTTTGGTGTTGCGGTAAGGGTTTGTAATTATTTTAGCATGCTTGACCTTCCCATTGTAGGATAGTTTATGATAAGCCCGTGAAAGAGGAAAGGAGCATTATACATGAAGTGCAAAGAAAAGATAAGTTTTAAGGTGTTGGTTGCAATATTATCCGTTAGTTTATTGGTCTTGTGTGGCCTGTTGACTGAAACTGCGGTTAATATTGCTTTCCCAACGTTGATGAAAGAGTATGCGGTAAGCGCGTCGTCGGTACAGTGGCTGACGACAGGCAAAATGCTGATCGTTGCAATGATCACGCCTGTTTCTGCTTATTTAAAGAAGCGTTTCAGAACAAAACGTTTATTTTTATTTTCAGGAAGCATCTTTTTGGTAGGATGTTTGCTTGGAAGTTTTGCAGGGTCTTTTGAAGTGTTGGTGGCTTCGGCCATTGTTCAGGGGGGTGGTATTGGTGTTGCACTGCCTATGGTATTTAACATTATTCTCGAGCAAGTACCTGCGTCGAAGACGGGTACCATGATGGGGTGTGCTTCTCTGATTATGGCAGCTGGGCCAGCGCTAGGGCCAACTTTTGGTGGAATTGTTGTAACGGCGTTAGGATGGCGAGCCATATTTTTATTGATGGTTCCGCTTACAATTCTTTCTTTGATTGCGGGTGGTCTGACCATTCAGCAAAAAAAGGAACCAGATAGATTGAATTTGGACAAACTGGGTACGCTGCTGGTTGTGATCGGCTTTTTCTTTCTTGTTTATAGTATTACCAGCTTAGAGTCGGCATCCGGTCATCCGCTGCAAGTTGTCGTTTTTTTGTTTCTGGGAATTGTTGCGTTGTTGGGATTTTCTGTGCGTGCGAGCAGACGAGAAAATCCATTGGTGCGTTTGAATGTTTTTCGCACAGCGGCGTTTAATTGGCATTTGTTTTCGTATGTTTTTATGCAAATTGTATTTTTAGGTTTTTCATTTGTGCTTTCCAATTATCTTCAAATTGTTTGTGGAGCAAGTGCGTTTCTTACAGGTTTGTGTTTGTTACCGGGCGCCATGGGACAGGCCTTTCTTTCTGTATATAGTGGCATGATCTTGGACAAATACGGAGCGAAGAAGCCGATATATTTCGGAAGTGTTCTTGCAATCGTGGGTGCTGCGTTATTTTTTGTAGCGGGCGCTTATATGCAAACGGCAATGGTGGTGGTATTTTATATCATTATGGAAATTGGTTTGGGATGCACGTATGGTAATACGATGACACATGCCTTGCAGACGATTTCGCCAAGAGATCATTCGGATGGTAATGCTGTTTTTAACACTTTTGGTCAATTGGCTGGATCCATGGGAACATCTATCGCGGCAGTTATTTTAACGATGTTTCAAAAAGATTCTGGTTATCCGTCGGCAGTAGATGCAACAGCGATCGGTATCCATTGGATTTTTGCGTTATTCCTGGTGCTGTTGATTTTGAATTTTGCATTTCAAATTGCGGCTTTTCGCAAAGTTGTCGCAAAATAAAATGTTATAGAAAAAGCGTAAGTAAAAGTCCTTGGTTGCATGCTGCATCAGAGACTTTTTTAGAAATATGTGAAAAAACAAAGTAAGCATAGTGTAAGTTGGTGCGATATGCTTGACAAAAAAACATGGTAACGGTATAATATTTGATTTTCTTTTGCGTCCTCGAATATTTTGTGCTATAATTAGAACACTAGAGAGGATGATGCATATGACAAAGATGACGATAGAGCGTGTCAAGAAATCTCTGCAACCGTTTGTCGGGTGTGAAATTGAGCTTGACGTCAATGTCGGGCGCAATCGTGTTGTTAATCACAAAGGTGAATTAGAAGCTACCTATCGTAATGTGTTTGTCGTGAAAGCTGACGATCAAGCTGAAAGACGGTTATCGTTCAATTATGTGGATCTTGTGACTGGAAATGTTGTGGTTGCCCTGCATAAAAATGGGCATATTTATCGCTTAGCAAACAGTGCTCAATCGTAAAATGTTATTGAAAAGCGAAAGACGTGGGTGTCAATCAGCCGCTGAGACGATCGTTGGACAGAGATGATTTGTTTGCACGTTTTGTTGCTCAAAAGTAGATCCTTTCTCGTGAAAGAATGGCTGCTTCTTAGTCAGTAGTGTTGCTTAAAAATTATCGAACTTCTAAAACGGAGGAACAACATGAAAGAACTCAAAGGAACAAAAACAGAAAAAAATCTTCAAGAAGCTTTTGCTGGTGAATCTCAGGCGCGCAACAAATATACATATTATGCGTCTCAGGCTAAAAAAGATGGTTATGTTCAGATTCAGATGTTGTTTGAAGAAACTGCGAAAAATGAGATGGAGCATGCTAAGCTTTGGTTTAAGTATCTGCAAGGCGGTGCGATCAAGAGTACACCTGAAAATCTCAAGGATGCAGCTGCCGGCGAAAATTATGAATGGACGGACATGTACAAGAGAATGGCCGAAGAAGCAAGAGAAGAAGGCTTTGATGAAATTGCAACCCGCATGGATTTGATCGCTCAGGTTGAAGCTGCTCATGAGAAGCGTTATCTGGCATTGCTGGCTGGCATCGAAAATGGGTCGACATTTAAGAAAGAAGAATCTGTTAAGTGGAAGTGCAACAATTGTGGCTATATTTTTGAAGGCAAGGAACCACCTCAGATTTGTCCAGCGTGCAGCCACCCTCAAGCATATTTTGAAGTGCTCGCTGAGAATTATTAATTCATTGACAAAAGCATCCCGCCAGGGGATGCTTTTCTTTTTTTGACGTATCGTAGAAAATGATGGGGTTTTATTGACAACGAATTATGATTGACTTAGTATTGAATGTAATTGCAACAAGACAATGTCTTGTCACGAAAGGAGGGGAAAACGTGGACAATGAAAAGATCAGACAAAAAAGCTTATCTGCTGTCAATAACTCTATTTTTTGGACGATCATATTGGTGATTATTCAAGTGGTTGCATGGGGTGGCTTTTACTATTTGGTTACAGAAAAAGTTGCCAGCAATTATGCGATGGTTTTTCAAATTATCGTGGTGATTTTGACGATTTTAATGATCACTTATATTATTCTGCGATGCCCACATAATTCTTATCAGGTGTCATGGCTGATACTTTTGGCATTAATGCCAACGGTTGCACTTATGATGTATATTATTCTTCGTTTGGTGCCTGGCACGGGGCATTTGGCTGCAAAAGTGCATGAAAAGGAATTGGTCACGGCGTTGCATCTGACAGACAGTGAGGCAGCGCGGCATGATCTGTCGTTTATGAATAACAAATATGTGGGTTTGTTTCAATATTTGTCAACAGCATGCATGTATCCAACGTATTATGGGGAAGAAGTGACTTACTTCAGCACTGGCGAGGAATCTTTGGCAGCATTGTTTGAAGATCTGGAGAAGGCCGAAAAGTTTATCTTTATGGAATATTTTATTGTTCATGAAGGCCAAATCATGGATCGTTTACTGGATATTTTGAAACGGAAGGCTGAAGCTGGTGTTGAAGTGCGACTCATGTATGATGGCTTTTGCGGACTGAAACTGCCGAAACATTATTGTGAGCGGATTAATGAAATGGGTATCCAGTGCTGTGTGTTTTCGCCAATTCGCCCAATATTGTCTTCTTATCAGAACAATCGTGATCATCGAAAAATTACAGTCATCGATGGTCGTATTGGCTACACTGGTGGTTTTAATTTAGCGGATGAATATGCCAATTTGATTACTCGTTTTGGCTATTGGAAAGATGCTGGTTTGCGTATCACAGGTAATGGTGTACAGTCATTAACGGCGATGTTCATGCAAATGTGGGATGTTGCAGCCGATTGGCATACGGATGCCTACATGAAATATATGTTGGTGGATGAAAATCAGCTGCCAAGCAATTCGATCATTGCGCCATATGCTGATGCGCCGGAAAACAACCACGATACAGCAGCAAATGTGTATTGTCAGCTGCTCGATGTTGCTGAAGATTACGTTCATATCATGACGCCGTACTTGATTTTGGATGAACGCTTGCGCAAGTCATTGGAGTTTGCTTCACAGCGTGGTATTGAGGTGACGTTGCTTCTGCCACATATTCCGGATAAGAAAACCGTATTTTTGATTGCCCGAAGCTATTATCCAGAATTATTAAGGGCGGGTATTAAGATCTATGAATTTACACCGGGTTTTCTTCATTCTAAGGTTTTTGTAAGCGATGGCTGTATTTCAACGGTTGGATCGGTCAACTTGGACTTTCGCAGTTTGTTTTTGCACTTCGAAAATGGCGTGCTTATTTATGATAAAGACACGGCAGAAGCGGCAGAAGCAGATTTTCAGGCAACGCTCGCAAGAAGTGAACGTATTTACTTAAAGACGTACAGCGCTTTTCCAATGTATCAGCGTGTGTTTGGACGCTTGATGCGTGTGTTTGGTCCTCTGATGTAAAGGGTGACGGTTCAATGATTTCGAAAAAATTTTTATACCTTGTGATTGTCCTTTTAGGCGTGTTGGTTGCTTTACCGATATGGCAGCTAAGTGACATGATGATATGGGGTGTATTATGTGGCGTGGTTACGATGTTGATTTTGGACATTACCATGTTACGGCCCTATCCCATTAAAATGAAATTGGTATTTTTGGCAATGTATGTTGTTTCAATGGCCTGCGTGGTATGTTGGCTGTTCTTAATGTAAAGCATTAAAAAGATGGTAGGGCTGGTTGAGCTGTACCATCTTTTTTTCATGTATGTAAAACAAAAAGGCGACATAGGATTCAATGATCTTATGTCGCCTTTTTTATAAAAAAAGAAAACCTCTTGCAAAATGCAAGAGGTTTATGCCAGCGGTGGGATTCGAACCCACACGGGTGTTAGCCCAACGGATTTTGAGTCCGTCACGTCTGCCAGTTCCATCACGCTGGCTTGCTCGTCGTTACTAGCCTATAATACACAGATTTTTATAAATTGTCAAGGGTTAAAATAAAGCTTCTGTAAGTTTTACAAGATGTTTACATAAAGGTGATTTTTCCTAAAAAAACTTGCTGTATAATAGTGAATGCCAGGGAGAATTCTTTGCGGCAAAACTGAGAGCATGATATAATATGAACAGATTATATGATTCGCTTCTATAAACTATTTTATGGTGAAGGATGACTGACATGCAATTTTTAGAACATGACGCAGAGGTTCTTCTTTTATGTGAGGACTTACAAGAAACGTTGAAAAAATTCAAAACCAAAATGTCTTGGTCTGATGATGAGGATTTATCTTTACAAAAACGTTTGGCGTTGATTGATAAGGCCATTGATTCAGAACGACGTTTGATTGAAGAAATTAGTTTGCCAGGACGCTATATTGTTGAGCATTTTACGGCAATCCTTAATGAGACAAATTATTCCATGGGTTTTCAGTATCGGGAACTGAAAAGCAGTCGCGGCCCGCTCACTGATATCAGTATTGGTGAATGGGGAACCATCACGGTGAAAATCGGGAATATTGAAATGTCTTGGCGTGATCAGGATGTGCAGTACATGTTTTACCCTGATCAGGTTGTGGTGCGTCCAAAAGATTCTGCAGAGGATGAGTTTACATTCTTTTTCAGTTATTCGTTTAAGTATGCACCAGGTCGTTTGAAAAAATTCCAAGCTGTCAAGAGTGACCCGCAGACAGCATATTGGCATGAGAGCTTAACAATTTAACAGAAAAGAGAGAGAATAAAGTTGAAATATGGTTTAATCGATATTGGATCAAATACAATGCGCGCTGTGGTTTATCAGATTAATGCTGATAATACTTTTCGCGCTGTGGTTAATGAAAAAGAATTCGCGGAAATTTTGAGTTACATTGAAGACGGTGTGCTTACCGCTGAAGGAATTAATCGTTTGTGCTCTGTACTTTCTCGTATGAAGGTAATGTGTGACGAAACACAATGTGACAATTTCTCCTGCTTTGCAACAGCTTCTCTTCGCAGCATTAACAATCAAAACCAGGTTTTGTCCGAAGTGAAGAAAAAAACGGGCATTGAGATTCGTTTGTTGTCTGGTTGTGAAGAAGCTTACTATGATTATATTGGCTTGCAAAGTTGTATTAAAGATGATAAGGCAGCAGGTTTTGATCTTGGCGGCGGGAGTGCACAAGTCTTTTATTATGATGATTATGGTCTGGTATCTAGTACCAGTAAAGAGATTGGCGCCTTGGCCATGTACAACAAATTTGTCAAAGGATTGTTTCCTAATTCGAAACAGCGTGCAAAAATTACAAAGTATGCGAATGCTGAGTTGGAAGGCACCATGGACATTGCGAAGAAAGGTTTCAAACGCATCTATGGGATGGGTGGTACCGCTCGTGCCTTAGCGAAGGTTCATAAGCATATCCTTGGTAAAGATGGTGAAACCATGGGATATACTATGACAATTGATGAGATTGAAGAGTTGGATCGCGCCATCTCCATGTTGGGGATGGATGGCATCAAGATTCTCAATCGTGTCATTCCTGAGCGTTTGGTCACCTTCATTCCAGGGCTGATCGTGATTAAATCCATCATGAATTTTGTTGGTGCTACAGAACTTGTCATCGTTGGTTATGGTGTGCGCGAAGGCTATATGATTGAAAATGGAATTTTGAGAGGGAGCGGAATTGATGAATTCAGAGATGAACAACAATCCTTATGTAAATAGGGAATTGAGTTGGCTGCGTTTTAATGAACGTGTGCTGGAAGAAGCCGAAGATTCACGCGTACCGTTGTTTGAGCGCATGCGGTTCATGTCCATCTATGGGTCCAACCTGGATGAGTTTTTCATGGTACGCGTCGGTGGCCTGAGCGATGCGGCCGAGTTAACGCCGGATGAGATTGATAAAAAATCGAGAATGACTGCTTCTGAACAGTTGGACATGATTTACGATGAAGTGAAGCGTATCATTCCACGCGTGGAAAAATGCTATGTTAATCTCATGGGGCAGTTGCGTCAATATGGTATCTATGAGATTTCGCCGGAAAATGTGACGGATTATCAGGAAGAAATGCTTGAGAGATATTTCAACCAAGCGGTGAAACCCTATCTTTCACCACAGGTTGTAGACTCTCACCATCCATTCCCTTATCTGAGCAATAAGGAGCAGTATGTTTGCATTGCCTATGAAAGCTCTGATAAAAAATCAAACATAGCAGTTATTCCAATTCTTAATACAAACTTCCCGCGTTATTTTATCTTCCCAGATGAATCTGGCCGTGGGTTCTGCTTTATCACATCAGCAGTATTGGTGTATTATTTTGCAGACCGCTTGCTGTTGAAGAGCAATATTGTTGATAAATTTATTTTCCGTTTGACACGCAACGGCGATTTGCGTGTTGATGAAGCGCGCTACGACGAGGAAATGGATTGGCGCGAACAGATGGAACAGTTGATCAAAACCAGAAAACATTCTTCTGTTGTGCGTGTGCAGCTTTCTAAGCAGATTTCTCCGGATTTGCTGCGTTATCTGTTGAAACGTGTGAAGGCAAAACAAAAGAGCGTGATTATCACTCCAGAACTGCCTTTGTCTTTAAACTTTATCTATGGGCTGTTTGGTGATTTGACGGATGAGTTTCCAACCTTGAACTATGAGCCGATGCCACCGCTGATGCCAGCCTGCATCAAACCGGGGGATTCTATCATTCGTTATCTGGATCGCAGCAACAGCGACATTTTGCTGGCTTACCCATATCATTCGATGAAAACGTTTTTGGATTTGCTGGATGAAGCGGCCGTAGATCCTACGGTTAAATCCATCAATATTACCTTGTATCGTATTGCGTCTGGCAGTAAGGTGGCGCAGGCGTTGGCAAAGGCTGCCGAAAATGGTAAGAACGTCATGGTTCTTGTTGAATTGAAGGCGCGCTTTGACGAAGAGCACAATATTATTTGGTCCAAGCGTTTGGAAGAAGCAGGATGCCAGGTTATTTATGGCTTTGACCAGTATAAGGTGCATTCTAAATTGTGTGTCATTACGCGTAATGTGGATGGTGCAGTGAAGCATATTGTGCAGGTTGGCACAGGAAACTATAATGAAAAGACAGCGCGTCAGTACACAGATTTTTCATTGATTACGACCAACAAAGATATTGCAGCTGAAGCGGTGAATGTGTTTGAAACATTGAGCCTCGGACAGTTTGTTGAAAAGAGTCGTTATCTGCTGGTGGCACCATTGCAGATGAAGAACCACTTCATGGAACTGATTGAAAAAGAAATCGAAGTGGCCAAGAGCGGGGAACCTGCACGCGTGGTGGCAAAGATCAATGGGCTGAGCGATAAAAATATTATCGACAAGCTTGTTGAGGCCTCTCAGGCTGGTGTACAGGTGACGCTGTATGTGCGTGGCGTCTGCTGCATGCGTGCAGGTGTGCCGGGAATGACTGACAACATTACTATTAAGAGCATGGTAGGACGTTTCCTGGAACACCCACGTATCTTCTTATTTGGCTATGGTGAACGGCAACATATGTATATCGGTTCGGCAGACTGGATGACGAGAAACTTGAACTATCGTGTCGAAGTGGCTGTAGAGATTCTTGACGAAGAAGTCAAGGCAACATTGTTTGATGTGCTGGATATTCTCAGCAAAGACAACATGATGGCGCGCGTTCAGCAGCCGGATGGCACCTATAAGCGTCTCTATCCAGCAGAGGGTGAAAAGAAGATCAATAGCCAATACGAACAATATAAACTGTTCAAATGGCTGCGTGAGTCTACCTCTTGTATTGACGTCAACGAACATGCACCGATGCGTACGGTCATTGAGGAAGAAAATGAACCAGAAACGGTGGTCAAGCAGGCAGCTGTCAGCAAAGTGAAACCGGTTGTCGAACAGCCAACAGTGCAGGAAGCAGAAGCTTCTGCACCGTCAGCGCCGGCTAAGGAACCGAAGACTTTTGTAGAACGTTTGAAATATGTATTGTTTGGAAAATTTTAATTGAATGTTGAGGACCGGTCGTGATTCGTGGATCATGGCCGGTTTTTTCTATGTGCTGGCGGCGAACGATTGACGGCGCGCAGTGAATACGGCTATAATAAGCGTATATGTCTATTTAGAAAAGAGGAGGCGCTTTATGAGTCAGGAAAACGATGTGGTTTCCACGAATTTTATTGAAGCGATCATTAATGAGGATATCGAGAACGGTCAAAAGGAGGTCGTTACTCGTTTTCCGCCAGAACCAAACGGATATTTGCATATTGGTCACGCAAAATCCATTTTCCTGAATTTTGGCTTAGCCCATAAAAATAATGGAACCTGTCATTTGCGCTTTGATGACACCAACCCACAAAAAGAAGAAGAAGAATACATCGAGGCCATTGAACGTGACGTGCGCTGGCTTGGTGGTCAATGGGATGGAGAAGTGCGTTATGCATCCAATTACTTCGAGCATTTTTATGAAGGCGCTGTAGAATTGATCAAGCAGGGCCTGGCTTATGTGGATGATTCTTCTGCTGAAGAAATACGTGCCATGCGTGGTACGTTGACTGAACCAGGGGTGAACAGTCCTTATCGCGACCGTTCTGTTGAAGAAAATCTGGACCTTTTTGCACGGATGCGTGCTGGTGAATTTCCAACAGGATCGCGTATTTTGCGCGCAAAAATTGATATGGCTTCGAGCAACATGAACATGCGCGACCCAGCGCTGTATCGTATTGTAGATGCTTCTCACCCACGGACTGGCACAGAATGGCACATTTATCCAATGTATGATTTTGCACATCCATTGGAAGATGCCATCGAAGGCATTACCCATTCTATTTGCACGTTGGAATTTGAAGACCATCGTCCGCTTTATGATTGGGTGTTGGATCATCTGAAGCATATGCCGTTTATTAAGTTCCGCTCTCATCAGATTGAATTTGCACGTTTGGAAATTGAGAACACGGTTACCAGCAAACGTAAGCTGAAAGCGCTCGTCGATGCCGGTCTTGTGGATGGTTGGGACGATCCTCGCTTGCCGACCATCGCTGGTTTGCGTCGTCGCGGCTATACACCTGCGGCACTTAAAGATTTTTGCGAACGCATTGGTGTTGCCAAGACAAACAGCCGTGTTGAAACTGGATATCTCCTACATTGCCTGCGTGAAGATTTAAATATGCATGCACCACGCACCATGGGTGTATTACGTCCGCTCAAGCTGACAATTACCAATTATCCGGAAGATCAAATCGAATATTTGCCAGCATTGATTAATCCGAATGATCCAGAGGCAGGAACCTATGACATTCCTTTTGGTCGTCATTTATACATTGAACAGGCAGATTTCCGTGAAGAGGCAAACAATAAATACCATCGCCTCAAACCTGGTAAAGAAGTGCGTTTGAAATATGCCTATATCATTCGCTGTGACGATTATGTGAAAGATCCTGAAACAGGAGAAATCCTTGAGCTGCTTTGCTCTTATGATCCAACCACCATCAGTGGCGGCCCAAATTCTAATCGTAAGGTCAAAGGAACGCTGCATTGGGTGGAAGCAACAAATGCATTGGATGCAACGGCACATCTGTATGGTGATTTGCTTGATTTTGAATCGACAGCAGAGGATATCGTTGACCAATTTAATAAAGAGAGCCTGCAGGTGCTTGAACACATTAAATTAGAACCAATGATGAAAGATGCGCCTGTTGGCACAACGTATCAATTGTTGCGTAATGGCTATTTCTGTGTTGACAGTAAATATTCTACCCCGGATCATCTTGTCCTCAATGAAACCGTTAGCTTGAAAGACAGCTTTAAGGGGTGATATCGTGACAGTGATCAGAGATATCTTTGTTTATGTCTGGTTTGTGGCCGTCATGCTGATTCGCCTGCCATTACGGTCAAAGGTGAACCGTCTTATGGAAGCTGGAGAATTTGAAGAGGCGCAGCGCCGCATTCACAAATTCGCTTATCATCTTGCTGGGACCGGGTGCCGCCTCTTAGGTGTGAAAATCACGGTAGAGGGTTTGGAGAACATCCCGGAAGAAGGGTCCGTGCTCTATGTGGGCAATCATCAAAGTATGTTTGATCCCCCACTGATGCTGGCGGCGATTCCTCGGCCAGTAGGGTTTATTTGCAAAGAAGAACTGGGGAAAATTCCATTGTTTTCAAAATGGGTAGCAGCCATTGGTTCCTTTTTCTTGCCTCGTACTGAATCGCGAAAATCTTTGGAAGTGATTCTTGGCGCAGCAAAAATGCTTAAGCAGCATGAACATGGTATGTGTGTGTTTCCGGAAGGAACGCGCAGCGATGATGGCAATATGCGTCCTTTTAAAGCTGGTAGTTTGAAGATTGCTACACGTTCTGGCGCAGCTATTGTACCATTTGCGTTGGAACACACCATCGATGTGATGCCGCGTGGCAGTGTTTGGATTAAACCGCTGGCTGTGCGTGTTACATTTTTGCCGGCGATTATGCCAGAAGACTACAAAGGAAAAGATACATCGACGCTGTCTGATCAAATCCAGGCGGATATTGCTGAGATTGTCGGCTGCACGATCGTGGAGGAACCTCCAGCAGAGAAAGAGAGTGAAGAGAAAGCATGACAGTACGATCAATGCTGGCAAAAACAGCTGGCAAAGCGAGCAAATTTATCTTGGAAAAGACACGTAGTGGTGGTTCCAGCATGCCAGGAAAGGTGGCTTTAAAAATTGATCCAGATATCCTTAGCAGCTTGGCAAAGGATTATCGCACGGTCATTGTCACTGGCACCAATGGCAAAACGTTGACAACCTCGTTCATTGCTAAAATTTTCCAAGAAAAATATGGCACTGTACTCACCAATCCAACTGGTGCTAATTTGTTGCAAGGAATTATCTCCTGTTTTTTGGGTGCACCACGCCAGAAAACTGGCACCAAGTACGCGGTACTGGAAGTGGATGAAGCCACACTTAAGCATGTGACAAAATACATTAAACCAGAAGTGATTGTCTTTACAAATTTGTTCCGTGATCAAATGGACCGTTATGGGGAAATTTACACCACCTATCAGATGATGATGGATGGGGCAGCACAGGCGCCACAGGCAACGGTTATTGCCAATGGTGACTTGCCAATTTTTTCAAGCGTAGCTTTAAAAAATCCTGTGGAATATTTTGGATTTGCCCATGAGGAAGATCGTGAACAGATGGCGCATTATAATACGGATGGTATTCTCTGTCCAAAATGCGACAACATCTTGCATTATAAACTTTTGACTTATTCCAATTTGGGGAAGTTTTATTGTCCGTATTGTGATTTTGAACGTCCTGTTTTGGGGCATGCGGTTACGGCGATTGATGAACTGACTCCGGAATCGTCTCGTTTTTCTATTGATCATGTGATCTTTGATTTGCCAATCGCGGGGCTGTACAATATCTATAATGCGCTGGCAGCTTACAGTGTAGCCAAGCATTTCGGCATCAGTGACAATTACATCAAACGTGGGTTTGATGCGGCAAAGCGTGTTTTTGGGCGGCAGGAACACATTCACATTGGCGAAAAGGATGTGGTAATGAACCTGATCAAAAATCCTGTTGGCTTTAACCAGATTGTTGACATGCTGGCGACAGATCCTCAGTCGTTTTCACTGGTTGCCCTCTTGAATGACCGGCACGCCGATGGGACGGATGTTAGCTGGATTTGGGATGGCGATTTTGAGAAGTTGGTGACAGTAACGCAGGGACGGCCCGTCTTCCTTTCTGGAATTCGCGTGGCAGAGTTGTCTACGCGCTTCGAAGTTGCAGGCTTGCCGGTTGAAGAGCAGCACATCGATCAGGAGCTTTCACATATTGCTGATTGGATTGTAAAAGCACCAACGGACAAGGTGTACATTCTTGCAACATATACAGCAACGCTCGATTTGCGGCATACCTTTGCAGAGCAAGGGTATTTGAAGGAGGGCATGGCACTATGAAACTGCGTATCTGTCATTTATATGGAAACCTGCTCAATACCTATGGCGACAATGGTAATTTATTGATGCTGCAATATTTGGCGCGTCAGCGTGGCTTAGAGGTAGAGACGACACTTGTCAGTCTTAAAGATGCTTTTGATCCGCAGGCTTATGACATTTTGTTCGTTGGTGGTGGTCAGGATCATGAGCAAATGGTGATCGCAAAGGATTTGCCATCGAAACGTGATGCGCTTGTTGAATACATTGAAAACGGCGGCGTTGGTTTGGCCATCTGTGGTGGCTATCAGCTGCTAGGACAGTATTACGAAACAGCAGATGGCCAAAAAATTGACGGACTTGGTGCTTTGCCGCACTATACGTTGCATCAAGAACGTCACCGTTTTATTGGCGACATTGAGATTCGCAACGACGTCTTTGGCGAAACGTACTTGGGTTTTGAAAATCATAACGGGCGTACATTTTTGGGTGATGGTGAACAGCCACTGGGCCGTGTGATCAGCGGTCAGGGAAACAATGGCGAAGATGGCAGCGAAGGTGCCATTTACAAAAATATTTTCTGTTCTTATTTTCATGGACCATTGCTTGTGCGCAATCGCCACTTGGCGGAACGTTTGATTGCGATGGCGGTAGAACATGCTGCTCAATAATAAGTGTGGCTGGTAATGATTTTATACGAAGCGACATCTGGCGTTGGTCAAGATGTCGCTTTTTTATTGAAATTGCAGAGGTAAAACATGCGTAAAGGCTGGTAACAGAGGCATGACAAAAAGTTTCTTTGAAAAAACAATTTTTTTTGCTCAAAGTGTGTAACCAATCAGCAGTAAAAAGTGCTTTTTATAGTGAAAGGGTCATGCGTGGAAAAAAAGGAGGGGATCGCTGTGGATGACAATCAAAGAATCGTGGCGTTGTATTTGATGCGTGATGAAACAGCAATCGCAGAGACGGCTGAAAAGTTTGGGCAGCGGCTGAGGACCTTGTCTTATGGCATTGTCAATGATCGGCAAACGGCAGAGGAGTGCGAGAATGACACTTACATGGAAGCGTGGAACCGGATTCCGCCACACGAACCGAGGCAATATTTGTATGCTTTTCTAGCACGGATTACTCGGCATCTTTCGCTGAACTGCTGTCGGGATCGCCAGCGTCTCAAGCGTCGTGCGTTTCTTTATGAGCTTAGCACTGAATTGGAGCAATGCATTCCGGCACCGGATGACACAGCCTGTCGGCTCGATGAAAAGGCTTTAGGAGAAGCGATCAATGGTTTTCTTAGTGGATTGAGCGAGGAAAAACGAGCGGTGTTCATTCGACGTTATTGGTATATGGATTCCATTGCTGACATTGCACAGCGGTTTTCTCTTTCACAAAGTAAGGTGAAAACCATGCTGTTTCGCAGTCGTGCACAGCTTCGCGCGTATCTGGAAAAGGAGGGGTATATGCTATGAGGGGCGATGAATTGTTAGAAAAGATGGAGCTGGTGGACCCTGCCTATGTTGAAGCGGCAGATGCGCCAAGAACGAAGCGACGCGCCCGATGGAGCAAGTGGGGAGCAGCAGCCTGTGCCGCCATGTTGGTTGTTGCTGTTTTAGCTGTTACGGTGCTGCCTCGCAATGAAGAAAGCTCATCTTTATCCAGTGATGCGGCGCAGCAGCAGGCACAAGAGGGGGCGTCACTGCCAATTTTGACCATTTCTGAAGGCTCGAACCAAGGAATGGGCTTTGAAGGCTATATGGCTTACGATGTTTCGGAAATTATCAGTGCAAACCCTTGGACAGAAGACAGCCAGATTTCAGAACTGCCGGTGTATAAGAATCCGCTGGAGTATGAAAACGGACGATTTGGAATGCTTTGTGGAGGCATAGATTTTGAAAAAATGCGCGAGCAGCTGCTGAATGTGGCTGGTCGCGTGGGATTGAACACGGAACAACTAGAGATTACAGATGATGTAGACCGCCAGCTAGTGGTTAAAGACAAAGGGATGCAGTTGTCCATCACGCCGGATATGACTACTGAGATTAATTTTTACCGAGCAGCAACACTTCCGGAAAAATACTCGTTCAACAAACAGGCAACAGAAGACGAACTTTTGGAGGCTGCTGATTATTTACAAGAGACCTATAGTGCGTTGATTGATTTTGAATCGCCGCAGGTGGAGCTTGTTGGCGGTGATTATTTCTATGATGGGCGGCGATCGTTCCGCTATGTGAGCTTCTTTGATGCATCTGGTTCGGCAGAAGAGGCAATCATTCATTATAATTTTGATCGTGTTAATTTCATGTTATATGACTGTGGATATCTTACGAGTGTTTACGTTTCAGCAACAGATCGAAGTCAAAAGGTTGGCGATTATCCGCTGATTACGGCAGAGGAAGCAAAGGAAAAATTGGCAGCAGGATATTACAAGTCGACCGTTCCTGCGGAGTTCCCGGGATTGGACTACGTTGCCAGAACCGAGCTAGTCTATCGTACAGGAAACCGTGAAGAGTATTTTATGCCATACTATAAATTCCTGGTAGAGATTCCGGAAATGGCGCAGGATAATGGCTTGAAGAACTATGGCGCTTTCTATGTGCCGGCGGTTGAGGAGGAGTATTTATCCGATCAGATTGTGTGGGATGGGAGATTTAATTGAAAAGGACTTCTAAAAATGAAACGCGGCTGCTTTGGTGGCCGCGTTTCATTTTTGAAAAGTTGATTTCCTGTTGCTCTCTGCGGGCGAAGACGTTAAACTTAAAGTATAAAATTATTTTCAGAGGAGTGGAAGAAAAGATGCTGTATGAATTTACTTTCCCATCTTACAATGAACGTGACAAGGTACAGGCGTGGATCTATGTGCCAGCCTGTGAGCCGCTTGGCGTGGTGCAGCTGGTGCATGGTTTTGGTGAACATTCCCGCCGTTATTTTCATATGATTGTGCGCTACCTGGAAGCTGGCTTTGTGGTGGCGGCCGATGACCATGTAGGGCATGGCAAAACGGCTGAAATCAATGACACTTGGGGCGACTGGGGCGACAAAGGTCCGGAAACGATGGTCGAAGATGAAAAACGTCTCATGGATATTGTGCGCGAAAAATTCCCAGAACTGCCATATTTCTTCTTTGGTCACAGCATGGGTTCTGTGATTACACGTCAATTCATTGCGCGTTACGGCGATCTGCTGGCTGGGGCAACCATTTGCGGCACATGCGGCAGTGTGCCTCAGATGGCGGCTGCACGTCCGGTCATTGAAAAACTTGTGGCCGATGGGCGCGGCAATGAAGCGGATGCAGAAGCGTCTGTTGCAATGCTGGGCTGGATGAGCGAACGCATTCCGGATGCCAAGC
>JAXJBF010000045.1:0-1429 GCA_036303105.1 Peptococcaceae bacterium
CTACACTCTTGGTGACACCGAAATCGTTATGACCATCGGCGACACCACCTACACCATCAACGGCGTAGAAAAGAGCATGGATGTAGCGCCAGAAATCACTGGCGACCGCACCTACGTGCCAGTACGCTTCGTAGCAGAAGGGCTTGGCTTCAAAGTCACCCCACTCTACGCAGACAACGGCACCACAGCAAGCGTGGTATTCGAAAAGTAATCGTTGATGACCTGCTCGTAAAACAAGCAAACCCTCGTCTCCTTCGGGCGACGAGGGTTTTTTGTATAGAGAAAGCCTTCTCGTTATGATACAATCAATTTTAGAATCTGCAGCGTTGTGCCATGGCGCAAACAATGAAGCATATGGGAAAGGGGTGGCGACATGCTGAATACAACATCAATTGCAGCACTGCTGGATGCACAGGAAGGCGAAACAGTGCAATTTAAGGAAGCAAAGCGGCGCTTTGATTTTACAGAGGCGGTAAAAATCTGCTGTGCGTTGGCCAATTGTGGCGGCGGCATGCTGGTTCTGGGCATCAGCGATGAACGCCCGCGTCAGGTGGTTGGCAGCGCGGCGTTTGATCAGCCGGAGCGCACGCGCAAGGGCCTGATCGATAAGCTGCGTGTGATGGTGGATTTTCAGCTGCTTGAGGATGACGGCAAGCGGGTGCTCGTTTTCGCAGTGGCTGGACGTCCGCTGGGATTGCCTGTGCAGGCCGATGGTGTTGCCTGGTGGTACGAGGGCGACAGCCTGATTCCCATGCCTGAATCTGTGCGCCGGAAGATTTACGAAGAGGCCGGCTTTGATTTCTCTGGTAGTGTGTGTCACGAAGCCGCCTTGCACGACCTCGACCCAGAAGCCATTGAAACCTTTCGCCGAAACTGGATCGCCAAGAGCGGCAACGCTCGTTTAGCAAGCTTGTCGCAGGAACAACTGTTGTACGACGCTGAAGCACTCGTTGATGGCGGGGTGACCTATGCGGCGCTGGTGCTTTTCGGCACGCGCGAAGCGCTGGGACGGTTGCTGCCGCAAGCGGAGATCATTTTTGAATACCGATCTTCAGAGGCGTCTGGCCCGGCCGCACAGCGCGAAGAGTTCCGCGTGGGCTTCTTTTCCTGTTACGACCGTCTCTGGGAGCTGGTGAACCTGCGCAACAACAAACAGCATTATCAGGAGGGCTTTTTTCTGTTCGATATCCCCACCTTTAACGAGCGCGTTGTCCGCGAAGCCGTGCTCAATGCGGTCAGCCATCGCAATTATCAGATGGGCGGCAGTGTGTTTATTCGCCAATATCCGGATCGATTGGTTGTAGAAAGTCCTGGCGGTTTTCCCAATGGCATTTCGCTGGCGAATATTCTCGATCGTCAGCTGCCGCGCAATCGCCGCATTGCCGAGATTCTTGCGCTTTGCGGCTTGGTCGAGCGCTCTGGTCAAGGC
>JAXJBF010000046.1:0-4420 GCA_036303105.1 Peptococcaceae bacterium
CCGTAACCAACCCGGATGGTTCCACCACAACCACCGTCACCACCGATGACGGCTCCTCCTCTACCACCACCGTCGGCACCGACGGCAAGGTTGAGGCCGATGTCACTCTGACAGAAGAAGCCGTGAACAATGCCAACGGCAGTGCTGTGGCGCTGCCTATGCCAGAACTGTCTGTGACAACCAACAAATCTGCGGCACCAACCGTGACGGTCAACCTACCTTCTCAGGAAGCCACCAAGGTGGAAGTGCCTGTGAAAGATGTCACCCCAGGTACAGTGGCCATTCTTGTGCACCCTGACGGCACCGAAGAAGTCATCAAAGACACCGTCACCAGCGCTGGCGGCATCACCGTTGCCCTCAGCGACGGCGCAACCATCAAGGTTGTGGACAACAGCAAGTCCTTCAGCGATGTATCAGCCAACCATTGGGGCGCATCGGCCATCGATTTTGCAACGAGCCGCGAGCTCTTTGCCGGCACTGCGGAAAACACCTTCTCTCCTGAAGGCGACATGACCCGCGCCATGATCTGGAGTGTGCTGGCCCGTTATGAAGGCGCTGACACCCCTGGCGGCACTGGCGACACATGGTATGCAGGTCCTCAGAAATGGGCCATGGAAAATGGTATTTCCGACGGCACCATGGCAAACAGCGCCATGACCCGTGAACAGTTTGCAGCGATGCTTTATCGCTATGTGGGCAGCCCTGCCGTGAGCGGCACTGTGGGCAACTACAGCGATGCCGACAGCATCAGCAGCTGGGCACAAGATGCCATGGTTTGGGCTGTACAGCAAGGCCTCATCGCTGGCATGGGCGACGGCACCTTGAACCCACAAGGCACCGCAACAAGAACCCAAGTCGCAGCCATCTTCCAACGCTTCATTGAAAACAAAATGGCGTAAGAACACTTGCAGTGACGCGCACACAAAGGCTAGCAAATATACGATCGTTTCATCAACCAAGAAGCGACAAATATGCTGTGCCTGGCATGCGCTAGTCCCGAAGGGACCATCTTCCAGCGTTTCATTGAAAACAAGATGGCGTAACCACACATCACCCACAAGCGTCTCCTTCGGGAGGCGCTTTTTTGTGCAACAAAGAAGCGTCGTCACAGCCACTGCCCAGATTTTCCATTCTTGTCCCAAGCTATTCATTCCCATATCCTCCTGGTATATATGCAGATAATAAGACAAAAAAAGGTAATATTTTCTTGAAAAACCGCTTAGGTGATGTTAAATTTAAAGTATATATTGTTGCCCACTATTATTTCTTAAGGAGGAATCTAAATGAGGAAAACAGGCAAATGTATTCTTAGCTTCATTCTGGCGTTGTCTATTCTATTTTCTTTCATTCCACAAGCATCTTTTGCTACGACAGAAAATAGGACTTCGTCAAATGGCGGCACCACAAGTACAGGAACAGCAGATACCATATATGTCAATCCAAAGGCGACGGATAACGACGGGAATGGCACCTCAGAGTCAACCGCTGTAAAGACTTTTGATAAAGCAATGGACTTAGTCAATGCTGGTGGCACCATTAAAGTCATGGGTGACTTGGGCCATAATATTAAAAATATTAACAAGCCTGTTACTATTGAAGGAAATGGAGGAACTCGTGTTTCAATAAGCGGTGGTGTAACCTTGCCAACAGTAAACGGTACGGTTACGTTTAAAAATCTCAGCTTTAATGGGGCATCTACATTCGGTGCTTATGGCTCGTCAGACAGTTACAAGAATCTTGATCTCGTTATTGATGATTGCGCCTTTACCCAAGCATCGGGAAACTGTGTTTATATTGTACCTGAAATCAATAGTTTGACCGTCACATACTGTAATTTTACAGCTGTTGCTCCGACCAGCTCCGCAAGCCAGAAACAGTATTTAATCTGGCCATATCAAGCAAAAATCATTAAAATTCAACACAATACTTTTGATGGCAACGGAATTCGTGGAGCCATCCATCTTGGAGATGGACATCCCGAGGGTACAACTGCAACCATCAGCGACAATATCATCAATGGTTTTGAACGCGGTGTTCAATTGGCTTTTACTACGACGGGTGTCCAAAACACTGTAAAGATCACGGATAATAAGTTCGAAAATATTTCATTGTCCCAGATCACAGAATCTGAGCCTTACGAAGTTGCCACTGTATTTATCCATGAAAACCTTAATAACAATACAAAAGTATCCTATAATGGAAATAAACTAACTGGCACCAGTCAGACTATGTTTTATTCAGAAAACAAGACGCTTAGCCCTGACAGCATCATAAAAAGCGACAGCTTCACTGGCAATACGATCAATGACACACCAATCAATACCCCTGCAGATTCTTGGCGTGATCCTTGGGTTGCACAAGTGGGCAACACAAAATATAAAACGCTTGATGAAGCCATTACTGATGCCAAGAGCGGCAATGAGCCACTGGAACTGCTGTCCGACGTTTCCATTGGCACATGGAATCAGATTTGGAATGTTGATGGCCTCACCATCAAGGGCAACAACCACACCATCACCATTGACAAAGTAGAATCCGGTAGCAACGGCAACTATTTGTTCTACGGCGCAAAGGATTTGAATGTTTCCGATGTAACTATCAACTTCAGCACCAACGGAAATGGATTTAACATGATTTCCGGTACGCTGAATAATGTAAAGATGGTTGGCAGCGACTCAAGCAGCTATGCAGTATTCGTGGGATCAAGTTCCGAAGGAAACAACAAAGTAACATTGAACAACTGCACTTTTGAAAACTTCGACATCGCTGTATACAGTCAGCCAGCTGGAACTGATAGTAATAAGACTTCTGATATTGTTGTAAATGGTTCCACGTTCAATAAATGCAACATGACCATGTGCAGCTATGCACCAAACACCACCTTTACAAACAACACCGTCAATGGCGGCAGCGAAATTTCGTTTGCAGGTGCAGCAGAAAATGCTGATCGCGATAATACCTACACCATCACTGGCAATACTTTCCAAAATGCTGGTAAGATTTGGTTCTATGGTGCTGATCTGGGCAATGTAACCTTTGTGAAAAATAAGATGTTAGGAAATAGTGTTGTCAGCACCGACCAAGCTCAAAGCGGTACTAACCTCAATGTTTCTAAAAACTACTGGGGCGGCGATGCACCAGGCGATGGACAACTCAGTGGCAGCAATATTGTTGGTAACGATGAATATTATCAGCAATCATCTATGAACGAAGAAGATCTCAACACTTACGTACCACCTTACACTGGCAAGTACAGCTACGAAATCAACGTTGCCAAGGCTGACAACGGCAGTGTATCTGTGGACAAATACGCCACCGAAGGGGACAAAGTGACCATCACTGTCACCCCTGACAAGGCTTATAAACTGGATGAACTGTCTGTTACCGCAGGCGGCAAGGATGTGGAACTCACCGACAACGGCGATGGCACCTACTCCTTCACCATGCCAAGCAGCAAGGTTCAGATCACTGCCACCTTCGTCGAAGATGAAGACTACGTGGAACCAACTCCTGAACCAACCCCTGAGCCAAGCATGCCATTTACCGATGTCTCTGAAAACGACTGGTTCTACGGCGCCGTTCAATACGTTTACGATAACGACATGATGAACGGGGTCAGCGCTAACAGCTTTGCACCTAACAGCAACTTAACCAGAGCGATGATGGCTGCCGTGCTTTACAACCTTGAAGACCAGCCAACACAGGCAGACAGCTCTTTCACCGATGTTGCTGATGGCAGCTGGTATGCCGATGCTGTCAACTGGGCAGCAGCCAACAACATTGTCAGCGGCTATGGCGATGGCATCTTTGGACCAAACGACAACATCACCCGTGAACAGATGGCCTCCATCCTTTATCGCTACGCCGAATACAAAGGCTACGATGTAAGCGCTGTTGGCGATCTGGGTCAATTCAACGATGCAGACAGCGTTTCTGAATGGGCCAACGATGTAATGAGCTGGGCTGTTGGCGCAGGTCTCATCAACGGCATGGGCGATGGCTCTGTAGCGCCACAGGGCACTGCTACACGTGCACAAGTTGCCACGGTTCTGATGAACTTCTGCGAAAACATCGCAAAATAACCACATATCACCCACAAGCGTCTCCTTCGGGAGGCGCTTTTTTTGTGTATATTATAATATGCACAGAAAATCTGCTTTTATTGGAGCAAACAATCCATCTAATAATCATTTCAAAAAAATTATTAAAAAAGCTATTTACATTCTACAAAAGCTATGATAAACTACCGCCAACAATCCCTACTAAGGAGGTGGTGTTTGAGAAAGCATCATAGTAAAGCAAATGGACGACTCGGAAACAAATCATGGAGGAAAAAATTATGTTATTTCGATCAAAGAAACAAGTTGCCAGCCTTGTCATGACGACAATGCTATTGACAACGTCCCTTCCAATCGCCGCG
>JAXJBF010000047.1:0-5619 GCA_036303105.1 Peptococcaceae bacterium
GGCATATTATAGAGCCTTTGCCAAAGCTTTTTCAGAGCGTCCCTTCGCAGAGGTATTGGCTGAAGTGCAATCCCTTGTTAAAACCTATTACTCTTGCTGGCCGCTGCTCTATCAAGTGAGTCTTCTGCTGCTGAATCACGTTTCTTTGGCCAAAGAGCCAGCTGCACAGCAGCAAACATTAAGCTACATGGAAGGATTGCTAAATCGCGTGTTGGCACAAAGTGATGACGCGGCCTTAAAGAGCGATGCGCGTGTGTTGGAGAGCATGATTTGGCTGCAGCAGGGAAAGGTTGACGAAGCCATCCACACTTTGGAAATTATTGCAGATCCCATGCGGCTGACGCAGCAAAGCGATGGCCTGCTGGTGCAGGCCTATATGATGAAAGGCGATTTGATGCAAGCTGATTGTCATACGCAATTTAGAATATATTTGGCATTGCAGACGTTGCTGGGTCGAGCTGTGAACGACATGACCATTCATGCCGCAGACCATGAACGCCTGCGCACGACAATAGCCCGTATCGCTGCTGTCACGGAGGCGTACGATTTGCTGCACTTGAATCCAAATAGCGTCGCTCAATTTAGTTATCAAGCGGCGATTGTGGCCCTTGGGCAGGGCTTGCAGCAAGAAACCTATCAGCAGTTGGAAGTTTTTGTCACGGCAATGGAAGTGCTCTTTGCAAAAGATGGTTTCCGCTTGCATGGAGATGCTTATTTTAACTTGCTGGATCATTGGATTGAACAGCTCGATCAAGGCGAGAATGCGCCGCGCGATCGAGACACCGTGCGCCAAGATGTGCTGCAGCATTTTGAACAACCATTTGCAGCGATCGCCGATGCTCCGGAATTCCGCCGTCTGCAAACAAAATTAAAGGCGGTGTTGAGATGACGTTTCAAGAATGGCTGCCGTTTTTGATTCCATTGGCGATTGTTGAATTGGTGCTATTAGGGGTGACCCTAAAACATATTTTTACGCATGATCGCTATCGACATGGCACGCGTTTATTTTGGGTGATTGTTGTTCTTATTGGCATGCAGTTCATTGGGCCTATCTTGTATTTTATTTTTGGAAAGGAGGAGGCGTCATCATGACCATGCTTTCTGTTAAGGACCTTTCCAAAAGTTTTGGACATCAGCAAGTCATCCATCAGCTGAACATGACCGTTCCTGAAGGCAGTATATTTGGATTTATTGGCAGAAATGGTTCGGGAAAGACAACAACAATGAAAATGATATTGGGCTTATTACCTGCAGATTGTGGTGAGATCCACGTGTGTGGTGAACGAGTGCGATTTGGAAAGAATACGACGAATCGCTATATTGGTTATTTACCGGATGTGCCGGAGTTTTATAATTACATGAACGCGCATCAATATTTAAATCTTTGCGGCGAGATCGTTGGTTTGAACAAAGAGGAGCGTTGGAAAAGAGAAGAAAAAGTGCTTTCTTTGGTAGGGCTTGAAGAAGAGAACAATAAAATAGGTGCGTTTTCCCGTGGGATGAAACAACGGCTGGGCATTGCACAAGCATTGTTAACCGAGCCTAAATTGCTCATTTGTGATGAACCGACCAGCGCACTTGATCCTTTGGGTCGCAAGGAAATACTGGAAATTCTTTGCGCGCTTCGCGGAAAAACAACGGTTTTGTTTTCTACGCACATACTTTCCGATGTTGAACGTATTTGTGACCACGTGGCCTTATTAGAACACGGACATATTGTGGTCAATGGCAGTTTATCAGAACTTAAGGCGATGTATCAGGAGAAAAAGAGGCTTTTATTAACGTTCGAAACATCTGCGGCATTAAAGCACTTTAAAAAGAAAACGTTGTTGCTGCCATATTTGTCAGATCAGAATGAAAATGCGTATTCGATTGTTCTTCGGCATGAAAATATTGCTTTATTACAGCAAATGGTATTGAAAGAATTATTGGAGATGAACATTTATCCAATTAAAATGGAAATCATTTCCCCTTCATTAGAAGACATTTTTATGGAGGTGGTACAATGAATGGTTTTATGGCTTTTTTTAAAAAAGAATGTATTGAGAATTTGAAAAATCATCGCTTGTTTATTCTATTTACACTTTTTCTTATCTTTGGCATCACCAATGCTCCTATTGCAAAATACACACCAGACATTTTGGCTGCATTGGCAGAAAATGTTCAGATAACGATGAAATCATCCGCAATCAACAGCTGGGAGCAATTTTTTAAAAATATCTCTGGAGTAGGATTTAGTGTGGTGATTATTTTATTTGGCAGTTGTTTGTCTCATGAATATACCAGTGGAACCATCGTGTTGATGGTGACAAAAGGTTTGTCTCGTTCCATTGTCGTGATGGTTAAATTTATTGTTTCCGTGTTGATTATGAGTCTTTGTTTTTGGACATGTTTTATTCTTACCTATGGATACACCATCTATATTTGGCCTTCCAGTTCGTTGTCAAACTTGCTTGAAGCGGCGGCTTTGCTCTGGGTAGAGGGGATATTGTATCTGAGCATTTTAATATTGGGATGTGTATGCTTCAAGCAAACGTTTTCAAGCATTCTTTTCACGGGTAGCGTGGTTGCATTGCTCTCATTGATGAAGCATGTAGAATGCTTATCGACGGTTACACCGGTTCGTTTAAGCACAGAGAATATATCAATCATTTTGGGAACTAGTGCTATGTCAGACTTGTATGTGCCAATCATATTGACACTTTTGGGAATTGGTGTATTTTTGTTGTTGGCAATATTTGTTTTTGAAAGAAAAATACTGTAAAAAACAGGCTAGGTTGTGTTATTGACAAACCTAGCTTTTTTGATGAAAGAATAGGTGCAATTTACAGAAAGAGAATCTATGTTATAATTTAAGAAATATCATTAAAAATGAGGTGGTCAATCTATGAGATTGGAATACTTTGAGTATTTGATGAAGATCGATCATTATAAGAATATGCGCATTGCAAGTGAAAAACTTCATATGACGCCACAGGCGCTAAGTATTTGTGTAAAAAATATGGAGCAAGAAGTTGGATTTCCAATATTTATTAGAAAACCAAAAGGTGTTGAGTTTACGGCGGAGGGCGAACGCTTATTGGAATGTGCAGAGCGCATTTTGGAAGACTATCATGGTACATTGAAAAAGATTTATCAAGAACGAGAGCAATATAAAGAAAGAAAAAAACTCATTATTTATATTACCCCGATTATGAGTGTATGTATAGGACGAGAATTGGTTGAATATTTACAGGAGCGATATTCTTTTGTCACAGCACATATTATTAACGATGTACCAGAAGACATTTTAAGCCGGATAGAAGAGAGTGGTCAAAAAAATGAAGATGTGATTGGATTATTAACTGCTTCAGAAGATGGAAGCAGTTTGGCGCAATATATGTCAAAAAATCTTGAATTTATATTGGGTTTCTCAGAAGATCTATTATTAGCGACAGCTAAAAATTCATCCTTAGCTCGGCAGAAATCTGTTAATTTGTCACAGTTGCAAGGAATGACATTGCTACATTGCACTAGTCAAAAGCTTGAATTTACACCAAGCGATGAGATCTTTGCTCCTGTGAAGGAAAGCTTAAACAATCTTCATTACAGCTCTATTGCTTTGTGGGGAAAAATGATTAGTGATGGTTTTGGTGTTGGTCCAATTATTCAACGAGCGTTGAAACAGGCCTTTATAGAAAAAATATTGGATAAAAAAATGATCACAGGAATCATGATCGAAGGTCATCCAAAATTGCGTTCAGCTTGTATTTTTAATAGAAAAGTGACACCGCTTATTAAGGAAATTGCTCAAGAAATTGTGAATCTTTAAATAAGATGAAAAGAATTTTTTAGGAATGTATTTATTTTTCAGCTAATAATATGAAAGCCATGCTGGTAAAGTGTTAGAATTAACGTTTTACCAGCATGGTTTTTTTGAGTGGTTTCGTATTAAAAAAATTTTAACTATTTTTTTGTTTTGCGAAAAAAACTGTTGATTGAATACATAATTAGCTTTAATTATTATAATGATAGATTCAATAGAATTTAGTAATGTTCGTGCACGGATTATTGCAATGTATTTTGAATTTATGGTTTGCGATAGAAAGAGGTGGCTGATATGTCAAGCTTACAAATGGGCCGATCGACAGTGATTAAATGGCTCATTACCATTATTTTGCCCGCAGCATTGTTTTTGATTCCTACGAACGACATTTTTACATCAGATATACGCATATTTTTGGTTATAACTTTAGCTGGAATATTGGTTCTTGCGTTTGAATTCTTTGATTCTATCGTTCCAGCAGTTTTAATACCAATATTTTATCTGGCTTTTCATCTCGCACCAGTTAATGTGATTTATAGTGGTTGGACGACAACCACCCCTATGATGGTCTTTGGTGCGTTGTTACTTGCAGCTATTCTGCAAAGAACAGGCTTGTTGGAACGCATTGCGTATTTTTGCATTATCCGTACAGGCTGTTCATATCGTGGCGTAGGTTGGGGCCTTTATATTGCCGGCGTAGTAAGTGCATTGATTACAAGTTGTAATTCTTGGGCAGTATATGCGGTGATTACTTTGGGTGTCATTCAAAGCTTGAATCTGGGAGTTTCTAAACAGTCTGCCGGATTGATTGCAATTGCAAGTACATCTGTTTTGGGACAGTATGGCTGGCTTTATGCTCCTGCTAATGTTGGTTTATTTTCTAGTGGGTTATTGGCAGCAGATCCATCGATTGTGATTACTTGGACCTCTGCTTGGTGGAACAATCTTCCGGCATTTTTTTGCGGTTTTGTGTTTACTGTTTTTGTTTTATATGTGTTTGTTCCTAAAACGGAATTAGAAGCTAAAGAAGTATTTAAGGGAAAATATGAAGCGCTTGGAAAAATTAACCGGAATGAAAAGATTACGATTGTTGTATTTGTGGGTATGTTAATTTATTTGGTGACCTATACCTGGCATGGCCTTGCACCAGAATGGGCGTTCATGTTTGTACCGTGGATATTTTTTTTACCTGGCATTGATATTGCGGATACAAACACTTTGAAAAATATGAACTATAGCTTGTTGTTTCTGATTGTGGCCTTTCTAGGTATTGGAAATACAGCTAGTTATCTTGGCATTAGCCAAATGGTAAGTGATATTGTTTCTCCTCATCTCCTAAATCTTATTGATATGACAGGCGGTAATATGTTGATTACTGCAATGATTTTTTTGATTGGCTTTTGTTTAAACTTTATCCTCACACCGTTTGCCATTTATGGAGCATTTACAATGCCTCTAGCACAATTGGCAGCGGACCTTGGTTTTAATCCATTATTTATTCAGTATGTATTGGTTGCGGCAGGCGATTCAATTCTTTTGCCATATGAAAGTGTTGGTTATCTGTTATTTTATTCCTTAGCTTTTTGCAAGCTCAAAGATTGGATAAAACTTTTTGGAATAAAAACTGTTATCTTGTTTATTTTCGTTGTATTCATCAGTACGCCGTTTTGGCGTTTGATTGGTGTTATGTAATTATTTTAGAAAGATTAAGGAGGCAGAAGAAATGTTAAAAGCAATTGACTGGCGTTTACGCCCACCATTTAAAAGTTTTAAAGAAAGTTATTTGTACAATGAAGACTTGCGTCCTACAGCAC
>JAXJBF010000048.1:0-4633 GCA_036303105.1 Peptococcaceae bacterium
CGCCGCCTTTGTCGCTAGTACCGGTTGTATCGTCGCCTTTACCAACTGTCTTGGCCGCTTCAACGGCAGCTGCCACCTTCGTTTTCAGACTTTGCAAAGCTTGTAAATGTGCAAGCTTGTCAGACGCATCAGCACTGGCTTGACCAGACGTCAATGTGTCAGCAATGTCGGCATACCAAGTTTTGCCAGTTGCAGCATCTTTAGCATTGCCAATCTCAGCCGGTGTTGCCGCTTTAATACCCTCCGCAAGTTTTGCTAATACTGCATCAAGTACCTTGGCAAGAGTCGCTTGAAGCTGGTCGTCCGTTTGCGTACCTGCTTGAGCTTGTGCCACTAGGTCGTCTAACGCTGCAGTAAATGTTTTGCCAGTGATTGGATCAGTTTGATTGCCCAAGTCCGTTCCCAGCGCAGCCTTCACAGATTGCAACTGGTTAAGCAGCGAAGTCTTCTTATCTGCAGGTAACTTGGCAGCTAATTGATTGATCGCAGTTTGCAGGTCTCGATTGGCACCAGTAAGTGAATCAACTGAGGCGTTCGTCTGATCAAGCGCCGTTTGTGCCTTCTGCGTTGCCGCTGCTAAAGCAGTCGTTGTGGCATCATCATACTTACCGCTGGCACTTAGCGTTTTGGCGGAAGCAATCAGATTAGTCAGTGCCTGCTTAGCTGCCTGCAATTGTGCAGGATCATCGGCCTTGATATTGGTGACAACATAGTCGACGGCTGGTGATTCATTACCGTATAAATCAGTCGACTTAAACTTGAAGGTGCCATTTGCCGTGATCGTGACACCGGCTGCCGGAACATCCTGATATGTCTTGCCACCATCAGCACTATACTGAACCGTTTCGCCCGTTGCGGAAGCGTTTGCCGTCAGAGTCACCGTTTGGGCTGGTTCAGTGGTACTTGGCGTCACAGTTGGTGCTGCCAGTGTTTTCTTTGGTTCGTAGTAAACTGTGATGTTCTTGGTCGTGGTGTTGTCTTCGCTATCTGTAACAGCAACAGTCAGCACGTTTTTGCCTTCGAGCAATTTAACGGGCTGATCAATAGCCATATGACCTGGTTTGCCGCTATTGATGTTGATGTCTGCGTATTGGCTGGCGACAGAACTGCCGTTAATTGACAGACTCAGATATTGCGCATTGTCAGTGGCTGTTCCAGTAATCTGGAAGTTTGGATCGTTGGTATAAACCGGTGCATCTGTCGAGCTGTCCAATGACAATGTTGGCGCCACTGCATCCAAAATGAAGGTCAACGCTTCTTGGAAGGTCTTGTTTTGAGTGGTGTCACCCACAACAACCCCAAACGGTTTTTGTCCAAGAGTACCTAAATCTAAAGTGAAACTGAAAGTCAGATCATCCTTGATTGGAATTTGCTTACCATCAACCTGCAACGTTGTCGTTGGGTGCTTGACCTTACCAGTAATCGTCGCAATCCCGGTCTTAGGGTCATAGAACTTAGCCGAGGTGGCATTGAATTCATTGGAACCAAATGTCACACCTTGATCGAACGTCACAGGATTCTTCAACATATCAGGATCATAAGACGAGGTAATCGTCTTTTGCTCCGTCGTGGTGTTTCCGTCTTTGTCGGTGGCGGTCACTTTGATGGTATTGTCACCATAATTAACCGGTACATCAACACTAAAGTGATGTTGTGCATCAAGTGCTGCTACGGTGTCGCCAACATTAACTGTCTTGGTGTCAGCACTAACCGTCCCTGTAACCTTGATGGTCGCTTCAGAGGTCTGATCCGAGCCATTGTTGAATTTCAAATCAGTAAAGGTTGGCGCCGTCAGCCGAACTTTAGTGTCAAAATGTTTAAGCAACTGGGTGTGCGCCTTATCGGCATATAGATCCACTTGCGCGGCGTAATCAGCATTTGTGACCGGCATTGAGGCAGTGAAACTGTTAGTCGCAGCATCGTAGGTTGTGTTCAAATCATGTTTCTTTCCTTGTGCATCAGTGTAAGTACCGTCAACCGCTGCTGGATACGTTCCACTAAACGTATACGTCCCGCCACCTTGAGTATTGGCTTCGTAGCCGGTTGTGGTACTTGAGATCTTGTCTGGGATACCGCCGCCGTTCACAATTAAATCAAACGATGTAGACCCCGGCTTCTGAACGCTGGCATCTTGATCAGTGGCATTGGATGCATTATCAGTCAAGTACAGCTCAGCCGAATTGTCGCCATTGCCAAGTGCTTGGGCCTGTTCATCAGATAATGGCGTTTCAATTTTGGTGTACCCATCAGCCGTTGTCCCAGCATCGGTAAAGGTAGCATCAAGATTCGTCACTTCATTAATTGCAGTTTTAACGCTCTTGGTGGCATCAAGACCACTCAAATCATCCTTGGCTTCAGCTGTCAAATAATACTGGGTTTTCCCATTTTCCGTTTTGGCTGACAAAGCGACATGACGAACTGTCGGCGCCTTAGAGTCGAGCTTGAAAGGCACATCAAACACTTGACGTTTGTCGCCGCCTTCCGGTACACCGGAAATACGATAAGTATAACTGCCATCATCAGCCGTCTTGATGTTGCCATCACGTTGATCATAATAGGTGCCATCCCACGCTGGAGCATGGTAGTAGATGTACTGCTGCGAATTAGCATTATAATAGGTCTTCGTCAGATTGGTGGAGCTGCTGAGAGTCGTAACTTTATTGCCCTGACCATCAAGAATATCAACTTGGACGTTGCTGATATTGCGCAATAGATAATACTTCATGCTGATTTCATTATATAAGGCATTCTTGTCACTCGAAAAAGCAATCGCCTGATCGTCAACTGTCTGGTTGCCATCAGCGTCTGTGACCATGCCGCCATGATATTGAGTGCCTGTATTTTTGTTCGTCAATAGTGGCACGGTGCCAAAATTACCACCAGCAGGACTATAAGTGATCCCATTGAGACTATCGACAATCTTACCGTCATTCCAGTCACCAAAAAAGCCCATGTATGGCAAGTTCAAGCGCGATCCATCGCTACCCTTAAAGTTCAGAAAACCTTCAACAAATTGCTGTTGGTCAAAAGACTTCGGCAAAGATAGTGTGAATTCAATCTGCACCGTTTTCCCAGCAGGCACAGTTATGTTACTGCCAGCTTTAATGGCTGCTCCATCAATCTTCTTGTCATACAAAACCCCAGAATTAGGGTCAGTCGCTGATGTATAAACGGCATTAGTATCCGTATTACTGTCCATTTGATAGGTTAGTTCATGGGTCGTGCGATTCGTGAAGGTCAGTTTAAAGGTCTTGTCCGTACTCGTGAAGTCTTTCAATTCAACTGCCGGGTAGCCGTTTTCGGCGACAACCGTTGACGGATTCTTTTCTAATGCATCAATGGCTGCCTTCACATCAACAAGACCGGCCCCTTGCCGCCGCGGCGATACGATAACATTATTGTAGTTAATATCGTTGATTGGCTGGGCAGTATTCATCTCAACTGTCTTAAGAAAATCGGTGAGCGCTGTCCCTTTAAGTTGTTTGTAGTAAGCATAAAAAGGGTTGTTTTTGTTATTCAATGCTTGTTTCAACAATGCTTGTGAACCGGCAATAAATGGCGAGGCCATTGACGTACCAGACATATTTGTGTAGCCATTGTTGTTTTGCGTTGACCAGATGTTGCCGCCTGGTGCGGTAATATCTGGTTTGAAGGAAAGATTGGAAACTGGCCCATAGGATGTGAAGTCAGACATCTTGTCTTCAGTATATTTCTGATTTGGTACCATCGTCAGGGCAATCTTGACACCGAGACTATCATCCGGGTGTGCTGTGACCCAGTCAACCAGCTTTTGACCGGTTACACTGGAGAGCCCAAATGTTGGGAAGGTGGTGGTTAACGCCATAGAAGTCACCGGTGTTGCTGTGCCATCGTTGTTGACAATGATCAAGCCAGCAGCACCAGCGGCTTGGGCGTATTTTTGTTTATCAGCAAAGGTAAGTTCGCCACGTTTAACGATGGCAATTTTGCCTTTAGCGTCAGCAGTATAGTCGGCTACTTTCCCTTTGCTGAGGTTGCCACTAGCATCTTTAACAACATAAAACTTCTTTTGGTCAAAGCTACCAGTGAAATCGTTGCTTGAAAGCTGAATGGTTTCCGGTCCAAGCTGTAAACCTGTACCATCAGTAATGGTCACTGCCTGAGTGATGACATCCGTGTTTTCAGCGGAAGCAACTGTGGTCGCTCCTCGTGATGTCCCTGGCGTTCCCACCATTTCATTGTCTTGCAAACCGTAATAATCTTTGTTGACGCCTTCAGTTGCTGAACTGGATGTTCCTGAGTTCCCAGCAGAAATGACGGCGGCTGTTCCTGATTCGTTAGCATTTTGCACCGCAGCAAGTTCTGGATCCTCCAAGGTTTGGTTGCCTGAACCAGATCCTAAGGACATGTTGAGGACATCGGCACCGATTTTTGCCGAGTCTTCAATGGCAGAAACCAAGGTAGCTGACCCGGTTGTTGCAGAAGTGTCAGAGTTGGTGAAAACTTTCATTGCCAGTAGCTGTGCTTCTGGCGCAACTCCGACAACAGACTTGGCTGGATCGTCACCTGTCCCGTTAGCACCGATGATCCCAGCAACATGCATGCCGTGTTGTTCGTCAACCGTATCATCTGTAATGGTGTCGTTATTATCAGC
>JAXJBF010000049.1:0-38737 GCA_036303105.1 Peptococcaceae bacterium
ATTGTTGGTAACGTGACTTTGAGAAACGAAAATTTTCAATGCCTTCCTACGTTGCTCCGAGCTAGCCCCGAAGGGGAGACAACACCCTGCGTCCACAAGGCACAACGACCAGAGCGGAAGTAGCCAGCGTGCTGCAACGCTACTTAGAAAAATAGCGGCGACGACGCGCTCGTAAAGATTAGCGAAAACGCGATGGAAGCATAGACAAGAAAGTATCGATAAAGCAATAGCCGACATGCGCTAGTCCTGAAAGGGCGTGAGATCGCGAGACGATCAATCTTTAACAGCGTTTCTTTAAGAAATGGTTGTTTACAACGTTATTTAGCGTTGCTGCGAACTAGTCCCGAAGGGATATCTAGCAAACTAAACATAAACAAAAACGACGGCCTCGGGGCCGTCGTTTTTGTTTGTCGGTCATGGCATTGTAGGCAGATTTTGGCGTTACAGCTGCAGGCGAATGGTTAGCAGGCCGTTGTCGTGGCTGGCGCTGATGCAGCCGCCCATTTGCTCCACCAGCGTGTGGGCGATGGACAGGCCCAGGCCGGTGGCATGGTGAGCGGTTTCGACGGTGAAGAAGCGGTCGAAGAGCTGGGCGGTGGTGACGCTGTCGAGGGCGGCGGCATGGTTGGCAAAGGTGATGACGGCGTCGCTGGAAAGGCTGACAAAGAGGTCGCCGTCGCTGTATTTGAGGGCGTTGTTGAGAATATTGTTAAAGACGCGCGCCAGGGCGTGGGGGTCGAGGGTGCGCCAGACGGCTTCGTCGCAGAGCCGAATGTCCGGCGTCAGGCTGCGCTGTTGAAAGGCGCCGTAGAAACCGGCCAGGCTTTCGGCGAGGGCGTCGTTGAGGCAGACGGCGCTGGGCGGGTGCGGGGTGTCGTCGGCGAGGATGACCGAGTAGCGGAAGAGTTCTTCGCAAAGCTGGGTCATGGCGTCGGTGCGGTTGGCGATGATGGCCAGGTGGCGCCTGGTGTTGGGGCTGGCATCTTCGCGCTCGAGCAGGTCGAGGGTGCCGCGAATGGCGGTGAGCGGTGTGCGCAGGTCGTGGGAGATGTTGGTGACGGCGGTTTTCAGGGCGCGGTCGCCGTTTTCGTAGCGCAGGCGCTGGCGGCGCAGTTCGCGGAGGGCGTCGTTGATGGCGCTGGCCAGCTGGCGCATGTGTGCGTCGCGGCAGGAGAGGGTGATGGGGGTGTTGGTGTCGGCACGGAGACGGTCGTCAAATTGCTGGGCGATGGCGTCGGCGGCGCTGCGCAGCAGGATGATTTTGGCTGTGAGGGCGGCGATGATGAGCACGAGCACGACGATGATGAGGGCGGCAGCCATGGGCATTCTCCTTTGCGGGGGTTATTTGAGGTCTTTTTTGCGGAAAAGCAGATAGCCAAAGAAAGCAGCAGCAATGGTGAGAAGCAGGGAATACAAAGGCCAGCGCGCCATGTGGTCAAACATTTGGTTGCTGATTTGGATGCACTGGGCGCTTGGCAGAAAATCGTACAGAACGCTGACGATGGCGGTGGTGAGCGGGCTGGCGGCGACACCGTGGATGGTGATGTCGGTCATCATGGACTCAACCTTGGAGGCGGCAATGGCGAGGGCGATCATGACCAGCAGGCCGACGACGCTGGATGTGGATTTGTGGGACAGGTTCATAGCGAGGGCGATGCTGATGGCGGCGTAGGCGAGGGTAAGCAGCACGCAGTCGAACAGGACCAGCGCCAGCTCGGCCGGGGTGAGCATGAAGGCACGGAACAGGTACCAGGAGAGCAGCATGCCTGGCACCAGGCTGGCAAGGAGCACGCAGAGGGCGGCAGCGATGCTGACGAGGGCGTGGGCGGTGTAGAGGGCGGCACGCGTGTGGCCGCAGGCGAGCTTGCTGCGAATGGTGCCCTGGTCGTAGTCGGTGCCGATGGTAAGATGGATGACGATGGCGTTGATGATGCCAATGCCGGGCAGCATGCAGAAGATGCTGGCTTCGGCGGTCCATCGGTTGGTGAGGCTGTTGTAGTCGAGCATTTTAAAGGTGGAGGCAACGAGGGCCAGGGTGGCGGCAGCGGTGAAGATCAGGCAGGCCCAGAAGGCTTTGCTGCGCAGCAGCTGGACAGCATGGGCGGTGAGCAGTTTAAGCATGGCGCGCACCTCCCACCAGAGACATGAAGAAACTTTCAAGGGATTCGTCGTGTTCCTCGGCGGACAGCAGGGTGCAGCCTTCTGCGTCCAGGGCGTAGACGAGCTGGGAGAGCACAGGCTGGGCAAAGATGTCGGCGCTGTCGTCGGAGAGAATGTCGTAGTCGAGCTGTGCCCGGTCGAGGACGCGCGCCAGGGCGCCAACATCGCTGACGCGCACGCGCAGGCATTTTCGGCAGGCGGCGTCCAGCTCGGCGGCGCTGAATTCGCGCAGCATGCTGCCGCCATCGATGACGCCGTAGTGGCTGGCGAGGCGGCTGAGCTCGTCGAGGATGTGGCTGGAGATGAGCACGGTGAGGCCGTGGTCGCGGTTGAGGCGCAGGATCAGCTCGCGCATTTCGACGATGCCCTGGGGATCGAGGCCGTTCATGGGCTCGTCGAGGATGAGAAAATCGGGCTGACCGGCCAGCGCCATGGCGATGCCGAGACGCTGTTTCATGCCGAGGGAGAAGTGGCGTGCTTTTTTGCGGCCAGTGTCTGCCAGGCCGACCAGGTCCAGCAGGCTGTCGATACCATCGAAGCTGGGCATGCCGAGCACGCGGTACTGCTGGCGCAGGTTGTCGGCGGCGCTCATGTCGAGGTAGAGTGAGGGCTTTTCGATGACGGCGCCGATGCGCTTGCGGGCGCGATGGATGTCGCGGCTGCGGCTGTCGCTGTCGTAGAGGGTGAAGTGGCCCTGGCTTGGCAGCTGCAGGCCGCAGACCAGGCGGATGAGGGTGGTTTTGCCGGCACCGTTGCGCCCGATGAAGCCGTAGATGGCGCCTTTTGGCACGTGCATGGTGAGCGCGTCGAGGGCGGCGGTGTGTTTGTAGCGCTTGCTCAGGGCGCTGGTGGTGAGCACATTGTCCATGATGAGGACCTCCTTTTGCTTGATGGCGCCATTGTAGCAGAGAGGGGTCAAGAAAACGGTCAGGAAAAAGGTAAAGATTTGGTCAAGCGTCGTCGGCTATTTTGAAGCCGATGCCCCAGACCGATTCGATGTAGTCTTTGCCGCTGACTTCGCGCAGCTTGCGGCGCAGATTGCTGATGTGCTGCTTGAGGGAGTGCTCGGTGCAGTCGGGGGTGTCATGGCTGATGCGTTCGAGGATGGCGGCTTTGGTGAGTACCTGGCTGGGATTTTGCATGAGCAGCTTGAGGATGGCAAATTCTGTCGGCGTGAGATGAACTGGTTGGCCGCCGACACGGACGCTGCGCTGGGCGCTGTCCAGGCAGAGGGTGCCAAGGCGCAGCGGGCCGCTGGCCGTGCGCGTGCTCTTTTGGCGCAGCTGCACGGTGATGCGCGCCAGAAGCTCGCTGGTGTCGAAGGGCTTGGTCATGTAGTCAGCGGCGCCGCCCAGCAGCAGCTGGACTTTGTCCTGCACGTCCACCTTGGCGCTGAGAACGATCACCGGAATATCCTGGATGTGCGGCAGCACCGCTTCGCCGCTGAGCCCGGGCAGCATGAGGTCCAGGAGCACCAGGTCGGGGTGGGTGCGTTCCAGCAGATAGAGGGCTTCTGTGCCGGAGTAGGCGCGCAGCACCTGATAGCCGTTTGCCTGCAGCAGCTCTTCGAGCATGTTGCCGATGTAGATGTCGTCGTCGATGATGGCGATGGTTGTCATAGGGAGCACCTCCGTAAAATAACGCTGCTTTTATTGTAGCGGCTGAGGGCCAGGCCATCAAGATGCCGCCAGCCGCCAGAGAAAACGCAGCAACGAAGCAGGCAGCATTTTGGCGAAAAAAGTAAAAAGTGAAATGTAACCATTAAAAAGTGAAATCTAGCGCCTGAAAAAGTGAAATGTAAAATTAAAAAATGAAATTTTTTAGGGAAAAAAGTGAAATTTACCGTGGAAAAATGAAAAAATACGAGCGAAAAGTGAAATCTGGCGTGAAAAAATAAAAAAATACGAGTGAAAAGTGAAATCTGAAACGTGAACGCTGACAGCGGCGCGAGTACAAGATCCAGACAAATCAGGAAAAATGGACATAAGAAAAGAAGCCGTTCGGTGCTGAACGGCTTCTTTTTATGTCCTATCATATAATTTAATAACTGAGGTAAGGAAAAACTTTGTACAAAAAATGCACAGTATTTTCCTATGAAATAATGCGGTGCATAGTTTCACGCAATAAAAAAGACCCTGGAACAGGGTCTTCCTATGCAGAAACCATGTAACAACTGTCATAGTAGTAGTAGATGAGTGTGTTGACAGGTGTACAACTTTATCCGCCATTAATAGAATACACGAATCATCCTGAACTTGCAAGCCCTGTTTATTAGTAACGTGGTATCATTTTTTTCAATACCTGACACAGTTGATAGGAATGCGGCTATGATGTTGTGTTTTCGGTTTGGCTGACGGTCATGTCTGGGATGGAGACGGTGTAGCTGCCTGTGGTGTAGCTGCCGGAGATGTCATATTGGCTGGTGGCGGTGTTGTAGGTGAGGGTGAGCTGGTAGGCGTCGCCGTCATTGAGGTTTTCGATGTAGCTGTCGAGGGCACCGCCATTGCTGAGCGTGGCCGCTGGCGGTTGGCCGTCGCGTTCCTGCTCGACGATGTAGAGTTCGGCGGCGCGCAGGATGGCGGAGGCATTGTTCTGGGCGGCGGTTTCGCGGGCGTTTGTGACATAGCCGCTGACGCGCGGCACGATAACGACGAGTAGCACGGCGAGAATGGCCAGCACGACAATGAGTTCGATGAGGGTGAAGCCGGGACGCTGCTGTTTGTTCATGGGGGTGTCCTCCTTTGTTGGTTTGTATTCAGAATAACAAAAAAATTGGCAACAATCAACGCTGCATGCTGCATGTATTTGTTGACAGTAGCGCTTCACGAATTGCATTGGCTGCGGGACTCTGCTAGAATAAGTGGGAACATAAAACATCCCAGGAGGCATTATGGATAACGAGAAGAACAACGTGCCTGATGGGGCGCAGGAAACACGGCGGCACGATACTGTGCGGCTGGATGCGCCTGCCGGTGACCATGCCGGCCGACAGGGCACTTTTGATATGGATAAGCTGAGACGTGATCTGGAAGCCAGCAAGCGGCTGCATGATGAAGCACGTCAGCAGAAGCGTCTTGCCCAGGCGAGAAAATCACAATCGCAGGCCCAGGATCAGTTTGCTGCGGCACAGCGCGCGGCAAATACGCATAAGGAGCAGACTTCGTCGCAGCATGCCCAGCCTCAGGCTGCTCGTACGGTGAAAACAGCAGAAGAAAAGCGTGCCGCAGACCGCGAAGCACGCACGATGCCTGCAAAAGCGGCCAAAGATGCTAAGAAAACGGCGGCAGCAGCAGTGTCGGCGCCAGTATCGGAGGCGGCCAAAGCGGCGCCGAAGGAGAAGGCATCCCATAAGGCATTGGCGGCGTTGGCGGGGGCGGCAAAGAAGCACAAGGAAAAGAACGCAGGGAAAGCGCGCAAACCGTTGCATAAACGCAAGGGCTTTGGCTGCCTTTTTTATTTGCTGTTGTTTATTGTGGTGATTTGCATTGCTTTTGGCACACTGTGGGCGGTGCGCGCACACAATGCTGCCACGCCGATTGATCAGATTCCTGAATCGGAGCGGGCGGCGGTGGCGATGGAGCGTGAAAAGTCCAACGTTTATCTGCTTTTGGCAGGCACGGACCAGCGCGCCGATGAGGCATCCCGCAGTGATACGATTATTTATGCGGCGCTGCGGCCTGTGGACCGTAAGATTGAGATGGTGAGCATTCCACGTGATTCTCTGGTTGAGATTCCTGGCGTGGGTGAGGATAAGATCAATGCCTCTCTGGCTTATGGCGGGATGGATCTCTTGGTGGACACGGTGGAAAATCTTGTGGACAATCCAGTGGATCATACGGTGTTGATCAATTTCCAGAGTTTTGCCAAGATCATCGACGCCATGGGCGGCATTACGATTGATGTGCCGGAGAAGATGTATCTGCCGGAGGAGGGCATTGATCTGGAGGCTGGCACGCAGAAGCTGAACGGTGAAGATGCTCTGGCGTTTGTGCGCTGGCGCGGTGATGGCACTGGCGATATTGGCCGCATGCAGCGCCAGAGCCAGTTTATGCAGGCGCTTAGTGAGAAGGTGCGGCATTTGACGCCATGGCGTGCGGTGATGACTTTGCGGGCCATCAGCAGCGAGATCGATACCGATATGAGCACGTGGGACATTGTAAAACTGGCCTGGAGTTTCATCGGTATGAGCAGTGATGCGCTGGAGTATCAGACTTTTGACTATGAAACACCGTATATCAATGGCATCAGTTATGTCATTTTGAACGATCAGAGTGTTAATGAGGTCATTCAGAAGATGAAGTATGGCATGGTGATTGATGATGGCTATGGGGCCGATTCGTATGATGACAGTAACTATTATTATTAAAAAGGAGACGGAGTCATGAGACACAATGTATTGGGCGTTGACATTGACGCTGTGACGGAAGCAGAAGCGCTGAATATCATCACTGGTTTTGTGCGTGAAGGCGGTGCTCATCAGGTGGTGACGGCCAACCCGGAAATTTTGGACAATGCAACACGCAACTTGCCATTGCATGATTTGATTCGCCGCGCGGCCTTGGTGACAGCAGATGGTCAGGGCGTGCTTTTGGCTGGTCGCATTCTGGGCACACCATTTCCAGCGCGTGTGACAGGGGTGGAGCTGGCCGAAGCCTTGTGCCGTGAGAGTGCAGCGCGCGATGTATCGCTGTATTTTCTCGGGGCAGAACCTGGCGTTGTCGATGAGGCGGCGGCCAGGATGCGTGCGGCTTATCCTGGGGTGAAGATTGTTGGCACCCATCATGGGTATTTCCGCAACGAAGGGCCGGCCGAGGTCCTCGCAGACATTACGCGCACGCAGCCGGATATTCTGCTGGTGGGGCTGGGCTCGCCTTATCAGGAAGAATTTATTGATGATTATCTTGCGCGCTGCGGGGTGCCAGTTGGCATTGGCGTTGGCGGCAGCTTTGATGTGCTGTCGGGACGTGTGCAGCGTGCGCCGGAAATTTTTATCCGCCTGCGTTTGGAATGGCTGTACCGTATTGCCAGCGACCGCAAGCGCTGGAAACGCGCGCTGGCACTGCCGCGTTTTGTGCTGAAGGTGCTGCGTCAGCGATTTATGCGATAAATAACTGTGATATTGGTGGTTCATTCTTGGTTTTGCCTTGAGAGCGGGTAAAACCAGGGATGGACCATTTTCTTTACACAATCTTTACAAAGAATTAACGAAAATGCGGTTGCGTGAGGTCGCGGCTGCGTGATATTCTTTTAGTGTTAAATGTCAAGAAAATGTGAGCGTTCTGTTAAGTTGAAAGGGTGGATACAGTCAATCATGAATGAGACGCTGCAAATTATCTTCGGGCTGTTTGGAGGGCTTGCGATCTTCCTTTATGGGATGAATCTGATGAGTGACAGCCTGCAAAAAGTTGCCGGCGAGCGTATGCGTACGATCCTCGGCATGCTCACGAAAAATCCAGTGCTTGGGGTGCTTTCGGGTGCATTGGTCACTGCTGTGCTGCAGTCGAGTTCTGCAACAACCGTTATGGCGATTGGTTTCGTCAGTGCAGGGCTGATGACGTTGCCGCAGGCCATTTCCATTATTTTCGGGGCCAACATTGGGACCACCATCACTGCTCAGTTGATCGCGTTCAAACTGAGTGATTACATTTATTTGATTATCATCATCGGTTTTCTTTTCTATTTCTTTGGTAAGAAAGAAAAACTGAAAGATATCGGTGCGACGATCTTTGGTTTTGGTCTCTTGTTTGACGGGATTGAGATCATGGGATCTGTTATGAAACCGTTGGCAACGAGTCCTGTCTTTGCGCAGATGATCGAAAAAGTAGCCGATGTGCCAATTCTTGGCTTGTTGGTGGGCTTGTGCATGACGTTGGTGGTGCAAAGCTCCAGTGCGACCATTGCTGTGCTGCAAAATATTGCGTCAACCCCTGGTCCGGATGGCGGCAGCTTGATTGGTTTGACGGGGGCGCTGCCTGTTCTCTTTGGGGACAACATTGGGACGACGATCACCGCACTGATTGCCTGCATCGGGCTTAGTCTGAATGCAAAGCGTACGGCGCTGGCCCATTCAATTTTTAACATCAGTGGTTCCTTGGTGTTCATTTGGCTGGTGCAGCCTTATGCGCGTATCATCGAATGGATTTCACCGAAGGGTCCGGAAATCGAAGTCATTTCCCGCCAGATTGCGAATGCACACACAGGCTTTAACGTTATTATGACGCTTATTTGGACGCCGCTCCTATTTTTAATGGTCAAAATTGTTACGAAGATTTTGCCAGACAAAGAAGGAGCAACCGTCACACATACCATTTCCGAACCGATCTTCCTCGATCGCAAGGTGCTTGGACAGCCGATGGCTGCCATTGAGCTGGCTTCCAATGAGACGGTGCGCGTGACAGATTTGGTGCGCGGAATGCTGTACAAGCTGGCCAATGCCAGCGAAAAGAAACTGCGGCCTGTTTGTGAAGATTTGATCGATATGACAGGGCAGGTTAAGGAATTAAACGCTCAGGTGCAGAGCTATCTGTCGTCGATTCTCTCTGCTGGTAAAGTGGATGAAAAGCAGGCTGAGCGTACCACGAGCATGGTCTTTATCATTGACAATCTCAACCGCATTACAGATTATTTGCAGGATATCTGCAAAAATATTTATAGTGTGCAGGGCGATGACAAGAACAATTATTCAAAAGTGGCTGTGGATGACATTTTTGAATTCATGCAAAAACTCATTGCCATGTATGAAACGGCCATCATTGGTCTGGTTGGTGATGCAGAGGTTGATGTGAAGCAGTTGGAAATTCACCGTGCGGAAATTTTCGATTTGCGCAGTGAAATGTTTAAAGCGCACATGAAACGCGTGCGTAAAGGCAAATGTGACGCAACCCTCACCGTGCCTTACGGCGAATTGCTGCAGAATCTCGAATACATTGGCTCTTGCTGCATGGATTTGGCCGACCAGGTGGAAGAACAACACACTGTATCCTTTGACTTGAAAATGGACGATAATCTTGTAACGGCATAAATAGAAAAACCGCCGATGGTAAATCCCATCGGCGGTTTTTTGCTGCTTATTTTCAAGCAGCAAGCACAGGGCCCCTGCTGGTACATTGTGTACCGGCAGGGGCCCTGTGTGTCTGTATATCGAAAAGAAAGAGATTGAAACAATCTCGTGGCTGAGCTTAGGTGATCAGGCGCGCCAAGTGGATGGTGCGAACAAAAGGATCAGAGGCACAATTTCAAGACGGCCTGCGATCATGCTAAACGACAGTACGCATTTTGAAAAATCGCTGAACCCGCTGAAGTTGCCTGTTGGACCGATGCTGCCAAGTCCTGGGCCGACGTTGTTGAACGTTGTAGCGACAGCGGTAAAGGTGGTGGTGAAGTCCAGATTTTCAAAAGAAATGAGGATCACCATGAGGAAAAACAGGAATACGTACAGAATAAAATACAGAGAGATGTCGTTTTGGGTGCGTTCGTTCATCGGTTTGTTTTCATAAATGATGACGCTGACGCGCTTTGGGTTTACTGCTTGACGCAGTTTTTTGCCGGCCATTTTAACAAGAGCAATGACGCGGCTGATTTTGAGCCCGCCGGCTGTGGAACCGGCACAGCCGCCGATGAACATGAGCATCAGCAGCACCATCTGTGAAAACAGCGGCCACTGGCAGAAATCGGCTGTGCCGAAACCTGTGGTGGAAATGATGGTGGCAACGTTGAAAAAGGCGTCTTTGAGGCAGAGCCAGAAGCTGTCGTACATTGGCAGAATGTTGATGGTGATGGCTGCAACTGCTGCAATAACAATGCAGACAAACCAGTGCAGTTCATCGCTTTTCAAGGCTTCGCGCCAACGGCCGCGCAGGGCGTAGAAATACAGATTGAAGTTGACAGCAAAGATCAGCATGCCAAAGGCCAGAATGAGCTCGATGGGCACCGATTGAAAGGCGGCAATCGACGTGTTGTGATTGCTGAAGCCGCCTGTGCCAGCGGTGGCAAAGGCCTGCAGGATGGCATCGAAAGGGGTCATGCCTGCGCCGATCAGAATGGCAATCAGTATCAAGGTGAGCACGGCGTAAATGATGTAAAAAATGCGCGCCAATTCACTAATGCGTGAGAGCACTTTGTCGAAAGTTGGGCCAGGCATTTCCGATTTCAGAATGTGGATGTCTTCGCTGTTTGATTTTGGCAGAAGTGCCACTGCGAACACGAGCACCCCCATGCCGCCAAGAAAATTGGTGAAGTTGCGCCAGAATAAAACGGAGCGCGGCAGCGATTCGATGTCGGAGAGAATGCTGGAGCCGGTGGTCGTAAAACCGGATGCACTTTCGAAAATGGCATCGACAACAGAAGGGATGGCGCCAGTGAAGAGATAAGGCAGGCTGCCGAAGATGACCAGAAGAATCCAGGACAACCCAGTGATGGCCAGCCCTTCACGCACATAAATAGAGCGGCGTTTTGGTGGGCGGGCTGCCATTGCCGCGCCGACGGCAAGGGTGCAGACCATGGCTTGAAAAAGCGGGTAAATGGTCTCGTGACCTTCATGGTAGATAAATGCTACAATGATCGGCAAAATCATGAGCATGCCGACCACGAAGGTGACACGCCCAGTGACGTAAATAACCATGCGTCGGTTCATAGACTCACACCTTCTTCAAAATATCGTCGATGCTGCGCAGCGAGTGGTCGGTGGTGGTGACAATGATCATGTCTCCTTCGTGGAACACCGTTTGCCCGCTTGGTGCAAGACGACTGCCAGATTTTGTGATGGCGGCAGCAATCAGGATGTTGTCTTTGATAGGCAGATCCATCAGTTTTTTACCGATGATTTTGGAATCTGCAGGCACGCAGAATTGGAGTGCTTCGACCTGGTTGTCAACGAGGCGGTAGAGCGCTTCCACATTTTTGCCGCGAGTGTCCACGACCGCGCGGATGAGGCGCAAGATGGTGTCGGCGATGATGTTGCCGGGAGTGATTACGGCTTTGAGCTTGTCTTCACCGAGAATTTCCAGCATTTGTGTGCGGTTGACCTTGGCAATATAATCGTGCATGCCGCGCTTGTGGGCATACATACAGATCAGGATGTTTTCTTCATCGATGCCGGTGAGTGCGATGAGGCAATCGAAATGGGTGATGCCTTCTTCCTCCAGGCTGCGGTAGTTGCTGCCATCGGCGAAGACCACGTCAACATTTGGATGCAGCTGGGCCAGACTTTCTGCAGCTTTGCGGTTGTTTTCAAGCACTTTGATATGGTACTTTGTAGAACCGTTTTCGATTTCTTTCAGTAAGTAATGGGTGAGACGGCCTGCGCCAATGATCATCACGGACTTGATACGGCGATTGTTGTTGCCTTGTCCGTCCAGACGGAGAAACCGTAAAAGTTCCGAGTTGGTGCCGCTGACATGAATGATGTCGCCGGCTTGAAGACGGAAGTTCCCGTTTGGAATGATGGCCTGGCCGTCGCGCTCAACGATGCAGACCAGGACGTGCTCCTTGAATTGGTTCTGGAATTCGATCAGGGATTGTCCAACAAATGGATGCCCTTCTGGCAAAGGATATTCAACAATGTTGATTTTGCCGCGAGAGAAAGATTCAACACGGGTCGTAGAAGGAAAGCGCAGAAGACTGGTGATTTGCTGTGCCGATTCGTGTTCTGGATTGATGATGGCATCGATGCCGATGCTTTCTTTGATAAAGCCCTGGTGGGCAGTGTACTCATGCTCACGAATGCGGGCAATGGTGTATTTGGCACCGAGCTGCTTGGCAAAAATGCAGGAAATGATATTGATTTCATCTTGCGCAGTGACGGCGATGAAAATATCGCAGTGTGCAGTGTCGGCGCTCATCAGCGCAGCATAATCGACGCCGCTGCCGACAATGCCTGTGACATCAGTGGTATTGATGTAAGACTCTAATTTATCGGCATTTTTTTCAATGACAACGACATCGTGTTCATCGGTGAGTTCTTTGCAGATGATGCTGCCAATCTTGCCAACACCGACGATGACTACGTGCATGGAAGAAACCTCCTTAGTGTGTGATTACAATGAAGCGTTGAGATGTTCGTAAAACGTTTCTGTTTGTTGGATGATATCGGCCTCGACATCTGAAAGCACCTGTCCGATGGGATAGGTGAGATAGTGCACCAAATTGATTGGTGCATCTACGAGGCTGACAACTTTGAGCAGGCCACTGGTAAACAGTGGGTTGAAATGCGCCGCCAGGACGCTGGTGATGCCGATGCCGTCGCTGTGGTACACATACTGGTAGAGACTGGAGGCATCATCGAAGATGAGATGCTTAGGCAGCTCTGTCCAGCGGCTTTGCGATTTGATAAAGCCCAGATCAGTGAGATCGCGCGGAATCGACAATGGTACGTTGGCAGGCAAATGATTGAGGCGGACGCTGGAAAGTGACTGGAAATAGCCACCGCTTTTCACAAAGAGACAGAGGTTGTCATTGTATTGCGGCATGAGACGCAGGTTCAAACTGGTGGCGTATTCACGGTGGCGGCTGAGGTTAAAATCCAGTGCCGCGGAAAGCCCGATAGAGGCTTTGTTTTCAGTGATATCGTGGATGACACTGCTGATGAGTCCGTGACGCAATGTGAAGGATACATCTGGAAACATGCTGCGTGTGTGGAACAATGATTCGCTGAGAATGCCGCTGGTGAAAAAGGTGGCCAAAAGGTACACGTGCAAATTGACCGGTGTGGCAATACCGGCTTTTTTGCGAATGTCATAGTAATCGTCCACCGTTTTTTCAACGAGCGGCAGAATTTCACGGCCGAATGCTGTCAAATCCATGCCTCGTCGGGTGCGGTGGAACAGCGGATGTCCCACTTCTTTTTCAAGGCCGGCAATGGCGGCTGACAACGTTGGCTGACCGACATTGATTTTTTTTGCGGTTAATGACAGCGAGCCGTAATTGGCGACTTGAAGAAAATATTCCAGTTGTTCGATCCTCATAGGAAAACCCCTCTCTGGTCCGATCAGTTACATGCTTTCCAACTCATGAATCATTCCTATTATAGCGCGGAGTAATCCCTTGTCAATAGCTGGCGCTGAGGCTTCGGAAAAGCCGGATATTTAACGAAAGAATTGCCTTTTTTTAACGCAGACATTACAATGAAATCATCTTTATGTGTATGGTTTTTGAAAGGAGGCGTGACGATGCTTCAAGCCTTGGATGTTTTTCGTGACATGACATTTTTGAGCGTGGCATTACGATTAACCTTGGCGATGTTTTGCGGCGGGCTTATCGGGCTTAATCGTGAGCGCATGCGGCGGCCGAAAGGGCTGGCCGGGTTTCGCACCTATATGATGGTGTCGGTTGGTGCGGCGTTGACGATGCTCTTGAGCCAGTATGAATATACCATGGTAACCCATCAATGGGCAGAAATTGCTGGCAAGGTAGGGATCACTACAGATGTGTCGCGTTTTGGGGCGCAGGTCATCAATGGGATTGGTTTTCTCGGGGCAGGCACCATTCTTGTGACCAAAGACAACCAAATTAAAGGGTTAACCACTGCGGCCAGTCTCTGGGCATCGGCATGCCTGGGCCTGGCAATTGGGGCTGGTTTTTTTGAAGGGGCGCTGATGGCAGTGTGTGTCATCATTCTGTCCATGTATCTTTTTACGAATTTGAAATTTAAGATCCAGTCTCAATCACGCATCATTTCCATCTATGTCGAAGTGAAATCGCTGGCTTATCTCGGCGATGTATTGATGACAGTGCGTCAACAGGGAAGCACGGTGCTGGAAATGAACATTGACGATGTGCACAATAAAAATCGAACGATTTATGATGCTGAGATCGTCGTCAAGCTGGCGCCGCATCTGACACCGGATGCGATGTTGGCCTGTGTGTCGCAAGTTGAGCATGTGAAGCATGTGCATGAACTATAAGTAAGGAGGGTAACGATGCTGAGCATCTTTGACGGACTGCGTGATTTTACACTGCTTGCGGTGGCTGTTCGTATGGTTTTGGCTGTGATTTGCGGCGGCCTGATCGGCATGGAACGCACACTGCGCCGACGTCCAGCTGGATTCCGCACACACATTTTGGTGTGTCTGGGTGCAGCCATGACCACCATGACCAGCCAGTATCTCTATCTTTATATGGATTACTATACGGATATGGCACGCTTGGGTGCACAGGTCATCGCCGGTATTGGTTTTCTTGGTGCTGGCACCATTGTTATCAGTCGTCAGCGTGTGAAAGGGCTGACCACTGCGGCAGGACTCTGGGCAGCTGCCATCATTGGTTTAGCGATTGGCGCTGGCTTTTATGAAGGGGCCATTTTGGCCACGGTCCTTGTGGAATTGGCCGCAACGGTCTTTCTCAAATTAGAAAAACAGGTTATCACCAGAACCTCCAACATCCATATTTTTCTTGAGTACAACAAGCCAGAAGCGCTTGAAGATGTGCTGGCCTACTGCCATGCCAAGGAAATCAAAATCATGCATTTGGAAATTTCTCGCAATAAAGAACCGGCAAATGCAACGATTGCGCTGCTTTCTGTGCGTTTGGCCCATCAGATGAAAGCGGAAGAGGCGCTGAAAGCCATGGTTAATGTGGATGGTGTCATGTTGGCCGAGGAATTCTAAAATATGAAAAAAATTACTTAATGTGCTTGCAAAGGGCATGTTATTGTGCTATGATACGAGTACAGAATGAATTGGTAAATTTTAACAATCAATGATAGGAAAGAGAGGATTTAATCATGCAGAAATATGTATGCGATCTTTGTGGATATGTTTATGACCCAGCTGAAGGCGATCCAGATAACGGCGTCGCTCCAGGCACTGCTTTTGCTGATATCCCAGACGATTGGGGCTGCCCACTTTGCGGCGCTGGCAAGAGCGACTTCTCTCCAGAAGCGTAAGGATGATAAAAAAGGCTTGAGCTTAGGCTCAAGCCTTTTTTGTTAGCAAAAAAATCCTGTGCCATCGGAGCACAGGATCGTTGTTTATTCAGCTTTATGTGGTGGGTAGGCATGGAGGCTGCAGATTGGAATGCCGCGCTTATGGAAGCGGCGTTCGTATTCTGTAGCAATGTTGTTTTCTGGCAAATTGGCGTAAAGATCATGGGTGACCTCTTCAAGGCGCCAGCCACATTCGGTGAATTCTTCGACCGACCAGTCAAAAAATTCGCGGCTGTCGGTTTTAAAGTGGACCGTGCCATTGTCGGCAAGAATGTAATCGTAAATATCCAGAAAGGTGTGATAGGTCAGGCGGCGTTTGGCGTGACGGTTTTTTGGCCAAGGATCAGAAAAATGCAGGTAGATGTCGCTGACCTCCCCTGGTGCAAACACTTCATCCAAATGTTCAGCGTCCAGCCAGAGAAAACGCACCTGTTCAGGAGCGCCTGTTTTTTCTGCGTAATCATCGATGGCGTCCATGATGATTTCAGGCACCACATCAATGCCGAGAAAGTTGAGTTCGGGATGACGTTTGGCGGCTGTGTAAAGCCAGCGGCCACGGCCTGAGCCGATCTCGATCACCAAAGGTTGTGGGGTGGGAAAGTTGTCCTGCCAATGTCCACGCTGAGCATGGGGTTGATTGATGGTATAGGGAGAAGCCAGCAGACGCTCCTGGGTGCCGGCTACACGACGAACGCGTGCCATAAAATCGCCTCCTAGTCTTTATTTTCAAGCGAAGATGGATTAAAATAATACAAGCATGATGGATCGCTGGGCGATCCGTTCAACTGTACTATCATAACACATGAGATGCGTTTTTGCGAGCAGCGGCGCATTTTTTTAGGAGGTCTTGCGATGAAGGGTCATTTGGAATTGTTTGAACATCGTCTGAAACAGGTGGGCGAAAAGCTGCCAGGCATGGAAGGAAAGAACATCGACGATATTTTCGACGCATTCGTTGAAGCGTTGGGCAGTGATGAGGTGCCATTCTATGATGTTCATAGCGGCTCCACCTTGGCAGACTATTATAATTCCCAATTTATCCGCTTTGTGAAAAAACACGCAGGGAAATAAAAAATAGTCATAGAGTGACTAGACGCAACATTAATGGTCGTTTATTATTATAATAAAGTTGATTAATGAAAATGAAGGAGTGCTCTTAATTATGGAAAAACTGAATGACAACACATTTGAAGAAATTATTTATGATGATGGCGAACCTTGCCTCGTAATGTTCTCCCGTAAGTCCTGCCATGTTTGCCAGGCTGTTCATCCAAAGATCGAAGAATTGGCTGCTGATGACAAGTACAAAGGCAAATTCGGTTTCTATGAAGTAGACGTTGAAGAAGAAAGAAACCTCTTCGCACGTTTCTCCCTCAAGGGTGTGCCTCAGGTTCTGTTCTTCAATGATGGCGAATATGTTGGCAAGATGGCTGGCGAAAAGGACATTGAAGAATACGAAGATAAGATCGATTCTATCATTGGCTAATGAGCAATCTATGAACCGTCGCATTGCGGCGGTTTTTTTATTGTCTTTATTGTAAACTTTATAGAAAAATAAGTTTACAATAAGCGGAGGATTCACTATAATGGGGATATAATGGCACGAAGGAGGAAAAAAGGATGGAAATGAATCGAAAACGTGTTGATACTCGACGGTTGGTTTTGTGTGGGCTGTTTGCGGCTTTGGTGGCCATCGGCGCCTTTATCCGCATTCCCTTGCCGCTGATTCCGTTTACGCTGCAGACATTTTTTGTGACGATGGCGGGGTTTTTATTGGGCGCACGGTATGGCGGTCTGAGTGTGGCGCTCTATGTGGCGCTGGGGCTTTGCGGTTTGCCAATCTTTACACAGGGCGGCGGACCAAGTTATGTGTTCAATCCAACGTTTGGTTATTTGATTGGCTTTATTGTTGAGGCGTATGTGGTTGGTAAGCTTACGGCTGGGCGTAGCGTACCATCGCTGAAGCGGCTGTTGGTCGCAGGATTTGTAGGGTTGGCCGTGGCCTATCTGTTGGGCGGTGTGTACTGTTATTTGATTACCAATTTTGTGCTGGGCATTCATAACAGCGCCTGGGCGGTGTTTCTTTCTGGTTGTGTGCTGGTGTTTCCTGGCAATGCTGTGTTCAATGTGCTGGCTGCATTTGCAGCGCGGCGGATATTGCCGCATATGCCGGATTTTAGTAGGTAAGTGCTGAGCGATGTGATAAAATAGTGGGTATAGTTGACAGCGCTATTTTATGAATTCAGAGGTGATCCATTATGAGTCAGGCACTTTTTCTTGTAGGTACGGCGAAAGGGATTGGCAAGAGTACAGCAGCGCAGGCGATCATCACGGCACTGAGTGGAGCTGGTTATGAGGCTGCATTTTATAAGCCAATCATCAGCGGCACCGACAGCATTCCGGAGAGCGACGCAGGTCGTGTGCGTGCAGCGTGTGCGCTCGATCAGGATGTTTTATCTATGACGAGCTATGTTTTTAAGGAAGCGGTGTCGCCGCATCTTGCGGCAGCACATCTCATGCAGCCAGTGGATGTGGATATGATTCAGGCAGATTTTGCGGGTGTGGCACTTTTGCATGATGCAACAGTGGTTGAAGGCAGCGGCGGTGTGATTTGTCCGCTCACGCTTATGGCGGATGGTCGGCGTGTGATGCAAGCCGATGTTATCCGAGCGCTGGGGCTGACGAGTGTTGTTGTTGCTGATAGTGGTGCGGGGACGCTGAACGCTACGCTTCTGACCCTGGCTTACATGCGTCAGCAGGATCTGCCAGTGTCAGGCGTGATCATGAACCGCTTTGATGCGAGCAATGAGGTACATCAGGACAACCTTTCGACCATTGAGCTGTTGGGCGAAACCGATGTGGTTGCAACCATTGCTGAAGGCGGCGAGATGACAGTACGCAAGCCGTTTTTCTTGTTGGAAAAGGAATAAGAGAAGAAGCGCAGCGCTTTTGGCCACAGCTTGAACATGTTTTTGTGACGCTGGTGAACAACAGCAGATAATGGCGAATAAAAGGTATGTTGATAATTTATTCGGAGAATGCAAAGAGCGTTTTACAAGGCGCGCGCGGTATGTTAAGATTGAAGCATAGAGAATGGTTTCTCTATGCTTTTTTATTGCAATGACACTCACTAGTCTGTGAGTTTTAAGCATGAGCCAACCATCAAAGGAGGGCACCATAAAATGAAAATGATCTCATGGAATGTCAATGGTTTACGCGCCGCAGTTGGCAAAGGCTTTTTGGATGTGTTTGCGGACTTGGATGCAGACATTTTTGCGCTACAAGAGACCAAATTGCAGCCGCATCAGATTGATTTGGAGCTGCCAGGGTATAAGCAGTATTTCAACAGCGCAGAAAAAAAAGGTTATTCTGGAACGGCAATCTTTACCCGCAAAGAGCCATTGGATGTGCGTTATGGTTTGGGCATTCCAGAAATGGACAATGAAGGCCGTGTCATCACGATGGACATGGGGGATTACTATTTTGTGACAACGTATACGCCAAATTCTCAAAGTGAACTGGCGCGTTTGGACTACCGTATGAAATGGGACGATGCCTGGAGGGATTGTTTGTGTCGACTCAAGGCAGAAAAACCGGTCATCGCTTGTGGCGATTTGAATGTCGCCCACACGGAGATCGATCTTAAAAATCCAAAGACAAATCGGCGCAATGCCGGTTTTACTGACGAAGAGCGCGGAAAGTTCACAGAGCTTTTGGATGCTGGTTTTATTGATACTTGGCGTTATCAGCATCCAGATGTGGAACAGGTGTATTCTTGGTGGAGCTATCGTTTCAAGGCACGTGAAAAGAACGCTGGATGGCGTATTGATTATTTCGTGGTGAGCGATGATCTGAAAGAACGCATTGTTTCAACCAATATTCATACGGAGATCTTTGGCTCGGACCATTGCCCGGTGGAATTGGTGCTCAAAGACTGATCCCTGTGTGTTGAGCTAGAGAAAGAGGGAACATGAATGAATGTAATAGAACGTTTTAATCGCGATATTGAATGTGTTTTTGAACGTGACCCAGCGGCTACCTCAAAAATTGAAGTGATTTTAAATTATCCTGGCCTGCATGCCATTTGGATGCATCGCATCACGCATAAATTATACAATCTGCATTTGCGTGTATTGGCGCGCTTTTTATCACAAGTGGCGCGCTTTTTCACTCAGGTGGAAATTCATCCAGGCGCGCAGCTGGGCGAAGGCCTTTTTATCGACCATGGATGCGGTATTGTCATCGGTGAAACGGCCATTGTAGGCGACAACGTCACCCTTTATCAGGGGGTAACGTTGGGCGGTACTGGCAAGGAAACTGGTAAACGCCATCCAACTGTTGGTGATAATGTGATGATCTCCAGCGGTGCCAAGGTGCTCGGCAATATTAATATTGGCAATAATGTCAAGATTGGTGCTGGTTCTGTTGTCATTAAAGATGTACCGGACAACTGCACCGTGGTTGGGGTGCCAGGGCATATTGTGCGTCAGGATGGCAAGCGCGTGCATACCGATGCTCATCATCCAGATCTCAATCACAATCAGCTGCCAGATCCAGTAGAAGATTGCCTGGAAGGTTTCAAGCATCGCCTGGATCAAATTAGTGCGCATTTGAAAGAATTGGAGGAAAAACTTTGAATCAAGTCATGATCTATAACACGCTGGCAAAGAAAAAGATGCCATTTGAACCATTGGAACCGGGAAAAGTAAAGATGTATGTTTGCGGACCAACCACTTACAATTACATCCACCTTGGCAACGCACGTCCAATCGTTGTGTTTGATACGGTGCGTCGTTACTTTACTTATCTTGGCTATGATGTGACATTCGTTTCTAACTTTACAGACGTTGACGATAAAATCATTAAACGTGCCAATGAAGAAGGCAAGGAGCCAATGGCCCTTTCTGCTTCCTATATTGATGCATATTTTGAAGATACCAAGGCCTTGAATGTGATGCCGGCAACGGTTCATCCAAAGGTTAGTGAGCATATTGATGATATCATTGCATTTGTGCAAGGACTGATTGATAAAGGCTATGCCTACGCGCTTGACAATGGCGATGTCTATTATTCAGTGCGCAAATTTGCTGATTATGGTCAGTTGTCGGGTCGTGACATCAATGACTTGCTCAGTGGTGCACGTGTCGAAGTGGATGAAAAGAAACACGATCCACTTGATTTTGCACTCTGGAAGAGCGCAAAGCCAGGCGAACCTTATTGGGAATCTCCATGGGGCAAAGGTCGTCCAGGCTGGCATATTGAATGCTCGGCGATGAGCGCTAAATATCTCGGTGACACCTTTGATATTCATGGTGGTGGTCAGGACTTGATCTTCCCACACCATGAAAATGAAATTGCGCAAAGCTGCGCCTTGCATGATGCACCAATGGCACGCTATTGGATGCATAATGGCTTTATCACCATCAATCAGGAAAAAATGAGCAAGTCAAAAGGCAATTTCTTCTTGCTGCGCGACATTCTGGAACGTTTTGACCCTCAGGTGGTGCGCTTTTATTTGCTCAGTGTGCAGTATCGCAGTCCATTGGATTTTGATGATGAAAAGATTGAAGTGGCTGGTCGCGGGCTGGAACGTTTGCAGCATGCTGCCGACGCTGTTGATAAAGCCATGAAACTTGCAGGCGAACATGAAGATGAAGATGCTGTTCAGCTGCGTGCACAGGCTGAAAAAGCCAAGAGTGACTTTTGTGCAGCGATGGATGATGATTTCAATACAGCACTTGCTATTGCTGCACTCTTTGAACTGGCGAAAGACATCAACATCTATTTGAAAAAAGATCAATTTGATGCAGCAAGCCTGGCGCTTGCACAGCAAGTGCTGAAGGAACTGGGCGATGTCTTAGGCATTGAATTTGCTCAGGAAAATGCAGCCGATGATGGATTGGCCGATCAGCTGATGGAACTTATCATTTCTATTCGTAAAGATGCGCGTGCCAATAAGGACTTCCAGACTGCTGATCGTATTCGTGATGGTTTGGCAGAAATTGGTATCCTTCTTGAGGATGGCAAAGCTGGAACAACGTGGAAACGCCAATAATTGTTAAACGATAACATAAAAAAACACATTCATTACAGAACTGGTGCATAACCAGTGCTTGTAACGAATGTGTTTTTTGCTTATAATGATTGGGCGTTGTCTACGGCCAATTGTGCCAGATTTACAGATTTGAGCGTGTTGTCAATGGAATTCTGTACATCACTCAGCACATAGTGAACAGCACAGAATTCTGGCGTGTTGCGCGCGCATTGACCATCTGGTGCTGTGCAGGCATTGAGGATAAAGTCATCTTCCATCACATGGATGATGTCAAAAAGGCTGATGTTTTCCGGTGGCGTGGTAAGTACATAACCACCGCGCTTTCCCTGGAAAGAAATCAGATAACCTGCATCCTTGAGTCGTGGCACAATTTTAAGAAAATAGTTGTAAGGAATGTTCATCTTTTCGGCGATGACTTTTCCTGAACAGCTGCCGTCCGGTGCAAACAGCGGATCTGGATCATAATAATTTGCCAGGTACATCATGATGCGAATGGCATAATCTGTTGTGATATTAAGTGACAAGAAAGCCGCCTCCTTATAAATTGATAGGATAATGGTAACCTTATCAGGTATCTATTATTTTAACAGATTATGACGATGGTTGCCATAGATAATTGGAGAAGGTTACTCACTTTTTTATTTTTTGTGTATGAAACCATCTTAGATAATCATGCTGGCATTCGCAGGCCCTGCCACAGAGTTGTGGGGTTTTGGAGAAAATGACATGGCTTTTTGGGGGAAGCTATAGGAAAAATTCGTTGTTTAGAGTATACTGGACGTAATCACTATGAAAAGATTCTGGAGGAATTATTGATGAAGTTGCAGCATTTTTATCAGATCATGAAGCGCTGTGCTGCAGTGCTTGTTCTGATAGCTATTGTATGTTCTATTTATGTAGGCGCTGTACGCATACAGGCAGAACAAAGCTATAAGAATGTCAATCTTTCTGTAAATGAGTCCGATATCCGTTCCCTGGCAAATGCCAATGGGAAAAGCATTGAGCTGATGCTTGAAACGCTGAAGGATAAGGGCATTAGTCAGGTGCTTTTTAAGGAAAGCACCATTGCCAGCTTAGAAAATGCTGGCGCGCTGACAATTGCACAAGGGGCAGACGTGCTAACCTTGAGCATGGCAGACCGTTTGCCAGCAGATTTGCCAGTTAGTGAGACCAATTATTACCTGGTTGTAACAGATGATAACTGGCGTGAACAGGTGCTGCGTGAGGTGCCGGCAAAAGTGAGCGGTGCAGTTGCTTATGACAATGGTGAGGTGGGCGTTGTTGCTGTACCAACAAGCATTGAAGCAACCCAAAGTACACAAAATAAAGCGCAGCTGGCTTTCACAAGCATCGGTGTTGGTTTTGATCAAGAATGGATGAATACTGTTGCTAATGCTGGCTTTGATATCATTGCTCAAGTTAGCAGTTGGGAAGAACCAAGCGATGCATCGTTGGAAATGCTGGCCAATGACATCAAATCGGTACCAAATCTATGCATGTTGATGTTTAATGATAAATATATTCCTGGCTATCCGGATCCAGATAAGATCGAGGTGTTTTATCAGCTCTTGCTCGACGATAATGGCAAGATTGTTGCACCGCTGGGACAGATTGAATTCAATCCACAGGAGGGCTTTAATACGCTTGCTAACTTAGCGGACAAAGATGTGGTGCGTTTACACACCATTTCTAACGATGAAATGAGCAAGTTTGAAGGCGAAACTGGCGAATCCATGGATGCAGGTATCACGGAAGCTTTGGATCGTTGGGATTTGGCAGCGCGTGAACGCAACATGCGTGCTCTGTTGGTGCGTTTCTTCAGCATTGATATGCCAGGCACTTACTATGACACGAACATGGCTTATTTGGATGCCATCCATTCGCAGTTGCAAGACAGTGGTTTCAATGTTGGCGGTGATGTACAAGAAATGCCATCATTGGATATTCCAACGGCGGTTCGCTTGATGGTTGGTGTCGGCATTTGTGCTGGTTTTATGCTGCTCTTGCTGGAAATTGGTTTCCGTCGCATTGCTTTGGCTGGATTTGTTCTATCTTTGCTGGCGTGGGTTGGTATGTTTGCGGTGAATCAGACGCTCGCGATGCAGTTGATGGCGCTGGCCAGTGTCATTGAATTCCCAATTTTATCGTGTTTGCGTTTCCTGCCGCCGAAAAAAGACCTTACGCTGTTACAATCCATTGGCAGGCTGCTGGCCTTGTGTGCAGTTAGTTTCATTGGAGCAGTGCTGATGGTTGGGGTGTTGAGCGATAAAGCATTCATGCTCAAACTGAGTTCTTTCATCGGTGTTAAAATTGCGCACGTGATCCCAATTGTGGTGGTGCCTTTTGTCCTCTACATTGTACGTGACAAAAAACCGCTGACCTTGTGCAAGTCGTTGCTGAATAAAGCGCTGGATTACAAGTGGGCAATTGTTTTTGCAGTTCTTGCGGTAGCATTGATGATTTATTTATCACGTACTGGTAATGAGAGCGGAGAAATCTCTGGTGTTGAAGCAGCAATGCGTCAGTTCTTGAATGATACGATGGGGGTGCGTCCGCGTAGCAAAGAATTCCTTATTGGCTACCCTGCAACCATTTTGTACTTGATGTATGGCGCCAAACGTCGGGTATTGTGGGTATTGACCATTCCTCTGGTCATTGGGCAGATTTCATTGGTTAATACTTATGCACACATTCATACACCATTGTTGATTGCATTGCAGCGCAGCCTTAATGGATTGATCCTTGGGATCATTGTGGCTGTTATTGCCGTGCTGGTGGTAAAATTGTGCATTCGCATTTTTCACTGGGCCGTTGATAAACTGGCTCAACGAGAAGCATAAATAACGAGGAGAGTTGATGGAATGGATATGAACCCGAAAATTGTCATGAGTGGCTATTATGGTTTCCAAAATGCCGGTGACGATGCGGTGTGCTACGCCATTATTGAAGCTTTGCATCAAGAAATGCCAGATTGCAGCATTACGGTGCTGTCTAATGATCCAGCGTTGACAGAGAACATTTATGGCGTTGCAGCAGCGGATCGTTGGAAGATTGGTAGCATCTGGCGCACCTTACGCCGTGCTGATCTTCTGGTGAGCGGCGGTGGCAGCTTGATTCAGGATGTGACCAGCAAAAACAGCTGCCTCTATTATTTGGGCGTCATTTTTATGGCACTTTTACAGCGCAAGCCAGTGGTCATTTATGGACAAGGACTGGGGCCGTTGAATGGGCGGCGCAACCGTTTTCTGACGAAATGCGCCTTCAACCATGCAAGAGCCATTTATGTGCGTGATGAAGAATCACATGCGCTGTTGCGGGAAATTGGAGTAAAAGCACCAATCCAGGTGGCGCCAGATCCTGTGCTAGGTATTGATAATGATGTTGTTGATACCGACAAAGGCAAAGCGCTTTTGCAATCGTTGGGCTATGACGGAAAACGGCCACTGGCTTTAATGGCATTGCGTGATTGGGGCGGTAAAGATTTGGTTCATGAATTTGCTGCCTTGGGTGATTATCTTTACGATCAAGGGTATGCTGTGGGACTGTTGGCGATGCATGTCGATCAGGACGATGTTCTTGCAAAGGCTGTCGATGGACATATGCGCGGTGATTCCTTTGTGATTGCAGGCGCTTATGACACGCCAACCTTATTTTCGATCTTTGATAACGCTTCGGTGGTTGTTGGCATGCGTCTCCATGCATTGATTATTGGTGCAGCCCTGGATAAAAAGCTGATGGCTATCAGCTATGATCCTAAGGTGGATTCATTTATGAAAATGATCCACAATCCACATTGTGTGTCGTTGAACAAAGTGACGGAGGCTGTGCTGGCATCTACGGCAGCTTCCTGCTTGGAAGAAGTGAAGCCGGAAGTTGCACATCGTGTACGGACGTTGAAACGTCTTTGCCGCACACCAGCGAACAACTGCCATGAAATTCTCTTGCATCATTGATGCAGATTATGCTTGAAATTCGCGATTATGCTCTTTACAATAGTAAGGAGCGAGCAATAGTTTATCATTATATATGGAAGTGATCGTTTGGTTAAGGAGTTGCTATTAGTAACCGTCTGCGCCTTTGTGCTGACAACCTTTTTTGTGCCGATTGTAAAACTGCTGGCTGTGCATATTGGTGCAGTAGACAAACCTAACGCGCGTAAGGTGCATCATAAAGTGATGCCGCGAATGGGTGGGCTTGCGATATATGCTGCTTTTTGGTTGGTTGTTTTTACTTTCTATCCGTTTTCACAATCGTTGTTGGCATTTTTTCTTGGTGCAACGATGCTGGTCTTTGTCGGAATTGTTGATGATGTTACCGATATGCCGGCAAAATTGAAGTTATTGGGGCAGATCATCGCGGCCTGCATTGTGACTTTTGGCGGCATTCGCATTGATTTTGTCACAAGCATGTTTGGTGACGCAGCAATGACAACCTTGAATGTGCTTAGTGTGCCGGTTAGTGTTATTTGGATTGTTGCCATCATCAATGCTGTCAATTTGATTGATGGACTTGACGGCTTGGCTGCTGGCGTCAGCGGTATCAGTGCCGCAACATTGGCTATTTGTGCATTGTTGAATAGCACAGGTAATATTGCTGTACTTTGTTTTACACTGGTCGGTGCCTGCCTGGGCTTTCTCATTTATAATTTCCACCCGGCTTCTATTTTTATGGGAGATACTGGGTCCATGTTTTTAGGATACACCTTGGCTGTTTTGTCCATTATGGGGACAGCGAAGGGTGTGACTTTTGTTTCTGTGTTTATTCCAATCCTCGCATTGGGGATTCCGATCTTTGATACGCTGTTTGCCATTTTGAGGAGAATGATGGCAAATAAGCCAATCTTTGAAGCAGACAAGGCACATCTGCATCATCGCTTGATGGCGCGTGGCCTGAGCCATCGTAATACGGTGCTGTTGATTTATGCCATCAGTGTATGTCTGTCGGTATGTGCCATCATCGTCAACGAGTTAACCAGTGAACGTGGTTTTGTCGTTGTTGTGTTGGTGGTTACAGTACTGTTGATCGGTGCGAATAAGATTGGCATTCTTGGAAGTGCCACAAAAAAGGACAAACAAAAGTAATTCGTAAAGGAGCGAATCATTGAGATGACAAAGAAAAACATCCTTATTGCGATTCTGGGTGCTGTCGTACTGGGTGCAGTACTGGGGTTGCTGATCGGTCTGATTGGTGGATTCTTTACTTCCAGCGATGAGACCACTTCATCTGCAACAACAGAAAGCCGTACGACCGTTGAGGAAGAACAGGCCAAGCAGAAGGAAGAAGATGAGGCTGCAAAAGAAGCGGCAAAAGACGTTGTTGCTGATGAAAACAGCGATGCTACCGATTCAACGAGCGACAGCTCTTCCGATAGCAGCAAGACCAGCAATAAAGATTCCAGCGATGGACAGACGAGTTCATCAAAGAATGACAGCACTTCAACCAGCAGCCAAAACAATGCCAATGCAATGGGCACTGGTACAGTCGCAACTGGCGGCTCCGGTTTGAACTTGCGTGCATCAGACAGCACCGACAGCAACATCATCGGTAGTTTGAACAATGGTGCGTCTCTGACCATCATTGGCGAAAGCAATGGCATGTATCAAGTCCAGACATCTGATGGACAGACAGGCTGGGTATCTTCACAGTATGTAACCATGAACTAATTTGGTTGATGGTCAATAAATATTTAGGAGGACGAAAATATGAAACAAAATGAAAAATTCTCTTATGATGATGATGCAGTTCTGATCATGGATGAAGCTGTTGCAGCACAGAGCTATGATACCGTGCAGAAAGCCATCTGCTGCGTACTTGGGCTCGTTGGCGCAACCATGGTCGTAACCTTCTTTAAGAGTGCAAAAGCACGCCGCCTGGCTAAAAAGCAGGCAAAAAAGCTTGCCCGTCTTTACAAGTAATCAGGCTTCTTAACATATGAAATCAAAGCACGTGTCATGTTCTGAGGACAGAGCATGACACGTGCTTTTTTAATGACTGGTTATTTATAAATACTATGTCCTAAGGAATTGACGAAGCAACACATTTTTTTCTAAAATAAAAGTAATGCAAATGAAAAATAATATGAATATATGGAGGCTTTTTTATGAAACGCTCTTTTCCTCATCTGTGCAGTCCAATCACCTTAGGAAAGGTGACCTTTCGCAATCGCATGTTTGCAGCACCAATGGGCAGCACCGACATTACAGCTGACTGTGGTGTAGGGCCACGTACCCCAGGCTTTTATGAATTGCGTGCTAAAGGTGGAGCAGCAGCTGTTACAGCCAGTGAATTGGTGGTTCATCCGGCGACCGATGGTTCCCACATGCTGCATTTAGACTTACAGACACCAGGACTGTTGGCTGGCTTCACTTATCTTGCCGATGGGATCAAACGTCATGGCGCAGTGCCAAGCGTAGAACTTTCTCATTCTGGGCAATATGCTGGCACCTATCTTGTTGATAAAGATAAAAAAGCAGGACTTTGTCAATATGGCCCAAGTGATGGTACGCGTCCCGATGGCATTCCTGTGAAAGCTCTTAGCAAAGAACAGATCGACGATATTGTAAAAGCTTATGGTGAACGCGCTGCTTTAGCAAAACGTGCCGGTTTTGAAATGGTGATGGTTCATGGCGGTCACAGCTGGCTCATCAATCAATTTCTTTCACCATATTTTAATCATCGCACCGACGAATATGGCGGCAGCCTTGAAAACAGACTGCGTTTCGCTCGTGAAGTGCTGCAAAGTGTGCGTGAAGCTGTGGGGCCAGGTTTTCCTATCGAATTCCGCATGAGTGGCTCCGAACTCTTTGAAGGTGGGTATGACCTCGAGGAAGGCTGCCGCATAGCACAAGGCGTGGAAGACCTCGTTGATATGATCCATGTTTCCGCAGGCTCCTATCAATTTGGCTTCTTCCAGACGCATCCATCCATGTTCTCTGACCATGGGTGCAACGTCTACCTTGCAGCTGAAATCAAAAAGCATGTCCATGTACCAATTGCCACCATCGGTGCTCTCAACGATCCAGCACAGATGGAAGACATCATCGCCAGTGGCAAAGCAGATGTTGTTGAAATGGCACGTGCACTGCTTGCTGACCCAGAATTGCCAAATAAAGTTATGGCCGATCAGCCAGAAGACATCATCCACTGCCTGCGCTGCTTCGCCTGCATGGCTGAACGTCCAACCACGCAGACTAGACGCTGCGCTGTTAACCCTCGCATTGGCCGTGAACTGGAAGGCATGGACATTGTTCCAGCTCGTAAGGCGAAACGCGTGCTTGTTGCAGGCGGCGGTGTGGCTGGCATGGAGGCAGCTCTTGTTGCGGCACAGCGTGGTCACGATGTCACGCTGTGCGAAGCCAGCAGTGAATTGGGAGGCATTCTCAAAGAAGAACAGGCCATTCCATTTAAATATGAAATGTATGAACTTGGTGTGACATTGGAAACACTCCTGCGCAAAGAAGGTGTTAAAGTCTGCCTGAATACGCCAGTCACCGCAGAATTGGCTGAAAACTTTGCTGCCGACGCGTTGATCGTCGCCGTTGGTTCCACCCCAATCGACCTGCCATTGCCAGGGAAGGAAAACAACACCGTTATTCTCGTTAACGATTACTATCTCAAAGGCGATCAACTTACCAATGATGTTGTTGTCATGGGCGGTGGCCTTGCTGGCTGCGAACTGGCCGTGCACCTTGGACAGCAGGGAAAAACCGTTCACCTTGTTGAAATGCGTGATTCCCTTGCAGTAGACTGCAACATTCGTCAGCGGCCGATCCTCATGCAGATGGTCGACAAATACGTGCAGGTACACACAGGCTGCGCCGGCAAAGAAATCACTGCCGAAGGCCTTCTTTGCGAAACTGCAGACGGAGACGCTGTGCTCGTCCCTGGCACCAGCATCGTCATGGCCGTTGGCCAGCGTGCCAACAGCAAAGCTGTCGATGCCCTCCGCGATGGTGCGCCATTCGTTCGCATCGTCGGCGACTGCCAGCGTCCGTCCAACATTCTCAACGCCATGTATGCCGCTTACCACGCAGCATTGGATATTTAACAAACAAAAAGGAAGCTCCGACGAGCTTCCTTTTTTATGACGTTAAGCAAAAAGCCTCGAGCGAATCTCACTCGAGGCTTTCAATTATGATGGAGATAAGGGGATTCGAACCCCTGACCTTCTGAATGCCATTCAGACGCGCTCCCAACTGCGCCATACCCCCAGATACGACTATTATGATACACGATGTGTCGAGGTTTTGCAAGTGGTTTGTGCGTAATCACTGGGAGAAATGAGAATCTGTTTCATTTATGAGATTTATTTCTAGATTGTAATGCTTATATACTAGCCAGTCTTGGGAATTTTGTATATAATAGTTATAATTACGGGCTTTATGATTCCAGATAGATGATCGCAAGGAGTGAGCGTTTAATGAAAAAAAGAGTCATTGCGGTGCTGATGGTTCTGGCGCTGTGCGTTGGTCTTTTGCCTGTTTCGGCATCTGCTGATGTGCTGACAGAAGACTTGCCAGAAGTTGGCGCTGCCAATTATGTGGTAATTGATGGTGACACCAAGCAGGTTTTATTTGGGAATGATTATGATAAGTCGATAGATCCTGGCAGTTTGGTGCAGATGATGACAGCCGTTATCATTATTGAAAATGGCAATCTGAATGATTCTGTAACGGTGCCGGAAATTCCGGAAGCGGCTAATAACGGCAATCGTTTGTATTTGCGCAAAGGGGAAAAGATCAATCTGAGTGATCTTTTGGAAGGGATTATTATTTATAATGCCAACGATGCAGCCATTGCCGCAGCCAACCATCTTGCTGGTTCGGAGAAGGCTTTTGTTGAAGAAATGAATGCTAAGGCGAAAGAATTGGGCATGGATGATACTACGTTTACGTCGGTGTATGGTTCTGCAGATGGGCAGACCAGTACGGCACGTGATATGGCTGTTTTGGCTGCTTATGCATCAAGTTTGCCAAAATATGTAGAGCTTGCCATTCAGCCAACATTGGATTGGGACAGTGAAATGAATCAGGATACGGTGACCAATGTCAATGGTATGCAGAATGTGGAACAACAGGCCATTGGTATTAAATTGAGTCCTTCAGATCCTATTAATTTGACAGCCAGTCTCAGCCAGAGCAATCGAACCATTGTTGGTGCAATGATTGATTGTGACAGTGAAGAGGATGCCTATAACGATATGCAAGAAGCGCTCAACCTTGGTATCGAAAATACATCTGTGGTCAATCTGATTTCTAAAGATGAAACAGTTACAACACTAAACTTTGGTGGTGATAAATCGGTACGTCTTGCGGCGACAAAGGACTATGCAATCACCACTTCACAGGGGGAAAGCGGAAACTATCGTTCCTCCATTGTTGTTGATAAGACGGAGCTGCCTATTAACGAGGGCGATCAGGTGGGTGTGATTCGCATTTATGATGGCGATGAAGCCATTGATGAAGTGCCTTTGGTTGCGCAGGATTCTGCTAAAGCTGGCATCAATTGGCTGTTTGTGTTAACAGCACTCCTTTCGATTCTTTATATTGCTACCTTAATTTATAATGCATTAAAGCGTGTACAGCGCCGCAGCAGCGGTGGTAAACGCCTGCCAAATAAGTTGGGCGGCAATAAGAAAACGCCGGCGTCTCGCGTCAGCCGCCCACATCAGAGCAAGGCAGGTGCAAAAGTACCACAGCATCCACAACAGCAGCGTCCATCACAAAAAACACCAGCGAGCGGACAGAATAAGCATGCGGTGAAAAATCCGTCGATGGGTTCAAATGCTGGTCGACAAGGGTTGGAACAGCGCCTTAAAGAAAAAGGCAATGGAGGCCGCCGGTGAGTCTGCCAAGCGGCGTTCGCCTATACTATGGTAATGATGGTTTGCGCATGGATCAAACCATTGAAAAATTGATTGAGCGGGTGCTCCCGGATGAGGGCACCCGCCCTTTCAACCTTGAGCGCATAGATGGTGAGGAAGTGCGTCTTTCAGAGATTCTTGTGCTGGCGCGCAGCCTGCCATTTATGGCGGAGCGGCGCGTTGTTGTTGTGAGAGAACCCGTTTTTTTTGCAGCAGGAGCGCGAAAAAAAGGTCTGATCACCGCTGATGAAGAAAAAGCCATGCTGGATTTCTGTGCAGCGCCAAATCCAGAAACATTGTTGATTTTTAGGTATACCACCGATGAAGCGCCTGGTGCATTTCTCAAGAAGCTTATTGCCAGCAGTCAAGCAACGCAGTGTCAACAGCCTAAGGGGCGTGATGTGGCACCATGGCTGCGCGCTGAAGCGAAAAAAATGGGGAAAGCGTTTACACCGCAGGCATTGGCCATTTTAGAAGACATGGCGCCACAGGATGGAACCCTGCTTTTGGCCAGTGAACTGGAAAAACTTGCACTTTATCTTAGTGATCGCGAAGAGGCGTTAATTACTGAAGAAGATGTGGCTGCAATCGTTACGCCGACACCATCACGTACCATTTTTAATCTTACCGATGCTCTCGTGGAAGGACGCACAACAGTGGCACTGGCTGCTTATCGTGATTGCCTCTATTTGGGCAGCAAATCGGCGCAGGTGCTGCGTCAGCTTTTGGATACGGTGCGACGGCTGCTTGAAGTGCAGTCTATGCTCGCTGAAGGCATGGGGCAGAGCGCCATCCGTGGGGAGATTAAACGTCACGAGTATTATGTGAAGAAGCTCATCAATCAAGCGCGCCATCTTTCAACCGAAGCGCTTTCCAGTGTGTATCTCTATCTTGTCGATTGTGATGTGAAAAGTAAGAGCACAGCAAGGCTGGATATGGACGCCTTTGTCGAGGAAGCCATCATCAATTGCTGCGCCACCATTGCCATTCGTGGACGCCGTATGGGTCGTTAAACCATCAAAACGCTCACAGCATACGCTGTGGGCGTTTTTTTATGTAGATGCTGGAGCAGTGATGGCGCCTGGCAACATCTTTTCAGGTGCAGGAGGTTTCTTTTGGGCGCATTTTGTTGTATGCTGTAACAAATGCGTGAGGGAGTGAGACGATGCGGAAGTGTGTGATGGTGTTGGCGCTGATGGCGGTGGTGCTGTTGAGTGGCTGTGCGGCGCAGTATCCCAACAATGAGTTTGTTGGCAGATGGCAGGCTGTGAAGGGAGCCATGGGCGGCGTGGAGGTGAATCTCGAAGACATCGACAGTCATATTGCACTGATGCTTGAAGACAGTGGCAAAGCGGTGGTAGAAATTGGTGAGACAGAACACGAAGGAAAATGGTCGCCCCTGGAAGATGACAAGGGCATTACATTGGTCGTGGATGGCGAGACCATTGAATGTGCTAAAGTGCATGAAGATACGCTTAAAGGTCCGCTGCAGGGGATTACGATGACATTTGAAAAAGAAGATGAATGATCAGCAGACTGCGCTGTCGCCGGACGGTGCAGTCTGCTTTTTTATGCGGTACACGATGGCTGAAAAAGCTTGTGGGAACCTTTGAGCGGCGCTTTAAGGGCGCTGGCAAATATGCTATACTGATAGGCAACAGAACGATTTGAGAAGGAGCTGCTTTCATGAAGTCTTTGTATTTTTCCGCCACACTGCGTGGCGCTGAGGCGCCGGTGTGGCGTCGTTTTTGTGTGCCGATGGAATATGATTTTGCCAAGTTGCATCAGGTGCTGCAAATCCTTTTTGGCTATTCTGGCCGCGAGGGGTATGAGTTTGTTTTTGACGATCCAAAGCTGCGCATCACCAGTGATGTGGATCTCTATGAACGTTATCGCTTTTTAAAGAGTGATGAAGGCAAACATTATTTGGCCGACAAGGAAAAAGAAGGTTACAACGTGGATATGTCGGTGGAAGTGGCCTGGGCAGAAGATCTGCCGCTGGATCCTTTGACTTTGAAGCATCGTCAGTTCCGCTATATTTATGACTTCAGCGATGACTGGACGTATGACCTTGAACTGGTGGATATTCTCGAGGATGTACCGGCTGTGCCAGAGCTGCGCGAAGGCCTTGGCAATGCGCCGTTTGAGGCTTGTGGCGGCTTTGACGGTTATTATGAATTGATGGAAGCGTTGACAACGCCAGAGCATCCTGACAACGAAGCGGTGCGCACTTGGGTTGAATCAATGGGCTACCATTTTTATGATGCAGAAGCGGTCAATCACGCCCTGCGCGACTATCATGAAAGTCTAAAGAAATAGGTGTTGACATCATCAATTCACCGTGGTAAAGTGATAAAGCGAAAGGAGCGCGAAGTATGAAAAACTATTCCAAACTCACCCCAGAAGGCACACGTGATGTTTTATTTGAAGCAAGCGAGGCGCAGAGTCATATTGAACGCAGTCTGCGTACTTTTTTCTATTGCCGTGGCTTCCGCGAAGTGCGCACGCCGGGGATTGAATTTTTTGATGTATTTGGTTCAAACGGGAAATATTTTCCAGCGGAAAGCATGTATAAATTGAGCGACCGCAACGGACGCCTGATCGTTATGCGTCCGGATTCGACCATTCCAATGGCGAGACTGGTGGCCACCAAGTATAAGAACAAGACGATGCCGCTGCGTCTCTGCTATGACCAGACGGTGTATCGCACCAGTCGCACGCTGGATGGGATCAGCCATGAGCTGCGCCAGATGGGCGTGGAAGTTATTGGCGGCCGCGGTGCGAAGGCCGACATGGATATTTTGAAGATGGCCTGTGATGTATTCTACACCATTGACATGGGCGAAGATTACCGCCTGGAAATCGGCCATGTGGGCATTTTTAAAACGCTGGTAGATATGCTGGACATTGATGAGTTGGAACGGGACGTGCTCTTTGGTGCGGTGGAGGAAAAGAATTACTCTGCCCTCAACGATATTTTGGAACGCCATGCGGACAAAAAAGCTGCTGAGGTTATGCGCATGTTGCCACGTTTGTTTGGCGGCCGTGAGACGCTGTCGCAGGCTCGTGCATTGACAGATGGCCTGGACCCAGCGATTACAGAGGCGATCGATCAGCTGGCGTGGATTTACGATCAGTTTGAAGCGATGGGTCTGGAAAAGAACATCATCATCGATCTCGGGCTGATCAACCAGGCAGATTATTATAGCAGCCTCATTTTCCGTGGTTATCTTGGCGGCGCTGGTCAGGCGGTGCTTTCTGGTGGTCGCTACGACCATTTGCTGTCAGATTTTGGCATGGATGTTGAGGCCATTGGCTTTGGGGTTAGTGTAGATCAGTTGGCAGCAGTGCTGTTGAAGCAAAAGCCGCTGTTTTACTCCACGCTGGATTTGGTTTATGCAGATATGAAAGACATGCCGGCAGCATTTCAGTGGATGAGCGCGCGTAAGATGTGTGCAGAATGGTCATTGGCAGATTCTCTTGATGAAGCAATTGCTGAAGCGAAAGAACGTGGTGTGCCGACAGTGATCTATTATCATGATGATCATGCAGAATGGCTGGAGGTGGAACATGCTTAAAATCGCATTAACAAAAGGCCGCCTGGAAAAATCGACGGTGGCGCTTTTTGAAAAAATGGGACTTGATGTAAGTGCCTTTGAAACAAAAGGGCGGAAATTGATTTTGCAGGTTGGCGATGATATTACCGTGGTTTTGGCGAAAGCACCTGACGTTATCACTTATGTGGAGCACGGTGTGTGCGATATTGGTGTTGTTGGCAAGGACACGATTTATGAGCGTGGCGGCGCGTTTTATGAAGTGCTGGATCTGGGCTTTGGCAAATGTCGCTTTGCCTTGGCTGTCCCAGAAGGCAGCGATTTCTACGATGGCTACGGCATTAAACGTATAGCCAGCAAGTATCCGCATGTGACGCGTGACTACTTTGCACGCAAGGGCATGGACGTTGACATCATCAAAATCGAAGGCTCGGTGGAATTGGCACCGCTTTTGGGGCTTGTTGATGGCATTGTGGACTTGGTGGAAACGGGCAACACGCTGCGTGAAAATGGACTGGTCGCCATTGAAGACGTGATGCAGGTGAGCGCGCGCTTGATTGTTAACGTTGTCAGCATGAAGTTGAAAAAAGATGAGATCGATTCGTTGATTGATAAGATAGAAGCATTGAAGGAGGCTGAGCAATGATCCAGACGATTATTGCCGATGGTAAAGCGGAATTTGATTATTTGAAAGCGCTGAAGGCGCGTCAGCAGGAAACCAACGCTGATGTGACACGTTCGGTGCAGGCGATTCTCGATGATGTGCGCCGCGAAGGCGATGCAGCAGTTATTCGCTACAGTGCGAAGTTTGACCATATGGAAGGGCCAATCACAGTGATTGAAGCCGATGCCATTGCGGCTGCCAAAGAACGCATTGATGCGAAGCTGCTGGCTGCCATGGAGCGGGCAGCAGTAAACATTCGCCGCTTCCACCAGCAGCAGGTGCAGGAAAGTTATGTAGATTTTCGAGAAGACGGTTCCATGATGGGGCAGAAAGTCCGTCCGCTGAAACGTGTGGGCTTGTATGTGCCAGGTGGTACGGCAGCATACCCTTCTTCTGTGCTCATGAATGCCATTCCTGCGAAGATTGCTGGGGTGCCGGAATTGGTCATGGTGACCCCGCCGAATGCTGAAGGCAAACCACGTGATGTCATTTTGGCTGCTGCTGCAGTGGCCGGTGTGGACCGCATTTATATGATCGGTGGCGCACAGGCGGTTGCTGCTTTGGCTTATGGCACGGAAACCATCCCTCAGGTAGATAAAATCGTTGGCCCTGGCAATATTTTCGTAGCCACGGCAAAACGCTTGCTTTACGGTGTGGTGGACATTGACATGATCGCTGGTCCAAGTGAAATTCTCATTGTGGCCGACGAAAATGCCAACCCACGTTACATTGCAGCCGATCTGATGAGTCAGTGTGAACACGATGTACTCGCCGGTGGTGTGCTGTTGACCGATTCGGCAGCATTGGCAGAGAGTGTAAAAGAAGAAATCACCCGTCAGCTTGAAACATTGAGTCGTGCCGACATTATTCGTCAGTCGATGGATGATTACGGTGTGATTGTGGTCTTTGATGGCATCGATGCCTGCATTGATTACGCCAACGACGTGGCGCCAGAGCATTTGGAACTGGCGGTGGAAGCACCAGAAAGTTATCTGGGACGTGTTGAAAATGCTGGCTCAGTGTTCCTGGGTGCTTGGACACCAGAACCAGTTGGCGATTATTATGCTGGCGCCAATCATGTGCTGCCAACCAGTGGAACGGCCCGTTTCTTCTCGCCGTTGGGCGTTGACAGTTTTTATAAACGCATGGGATTCACCGCTTACAGCAAAAAGGCGCTTTTGACTGGCGCCGATGACATCATCTGCTTTGCTGAAGCAGAAGGACTGACCGCCCATGCCAATGCAGTGAAAGTGAGGAAGGAACAATGAGAATCAGTGATCGTTTCAAAGGAAGAGAACCTTATAGCCCAGGCGGCAAACCATGCCCTGTGATTTTAAATGCCAATGAAAGTTTTATCCGTCCATCTGCGGAAATGATGGCAGAATTTCACGATATTTTGGATCAGTGCGATTTCAATCGTTATCCTGACCCACGTGCTGAAGAGCTGTGCCGTGCGTATGCCGATCTTTACAACCTGGATTGGGAAAACATCACCGCAGGCAATGGCTCTGATGAGCACATTGAGTTGCTCTATGCAGCCCTTGTGGCGCCTGGCGACCGTGTGGTGACGGTGGCACCAGATTTTTCTATGTATGGTGCCGGCGCTTATCTCAATGATGTTGAGCAGTTTGTTTATGAACAGGAAGATTACCACACCAATGTGGATCATCTGTTGGCGTTTGCTCAAGAAAAAGATGCAGCCATGATCATCTTTTCCAACCCTTGCAACCCAACAGGTGTTGCTGTACCGCGTGATGACGTGCTGCGTCTTGTCAACAGCTTCGATGGTTTGGTTGTTGTCGATGAAGCGTACATGGATTTTGCAGAAGAAAGTGTGCTCGACCAAGCGGGTAAACTGCCAAACCTCATTGTTTTAAAAACCTGCTCCAAAGCCATCGGCTTGGCTGGACTGCGTGTTGGTTTCACCATTACGACACCAGAATTAACAGCGCTTTTGCAGATTGCTAAGGCTACGTATAATGTTGGCCGCCTGACACAGCAGCTGGCAACCTGTGTGCTGCGTCATGGCGACGAGCTGTGCGAAGCCGTGAATACGATTAAAGCAAGCATGGATGAGATGGTGGCAGGATTGACACCAATCGTGGAAAAATATGACACCTTGGAACGCATGCTGCCAACGTCTACCAACTTTGCCTATATCATTACCGACAAAGCCCCAGAGATTTTTGAAAAAATGCAGGATCATGGCGTGCTCATCCGTCAGCCTCAGGCCAATGCGCTGCGCATCAACTGCGGCACTGCAGAAGAAAACGCTGCCTGCCTGAAAGCGTTGGAAGCTGTGGTGAAGGAGCTGGAAGCATGAGATCGGTAAACAAAGAACGGCAGACCAAAGAAACGAGCATTTCTCTGTTTTTGAATCTTGACGGCGGTGAAGTGCGCGTGGCCAGCGGCGTAGGCTTTTTTGACCACATGCTCACCGCCTTGGCGGTGCATGCCGGCTGGGGATTGGTGCTGAACTGTGATGGTGATACTTGGGTGGACGGCCATCACAGCGTGGAAGACATTGGCATTGTGCTGGGCCAGGCACTGGCCGACCTCATTGACAAGAGCAGCATTCAGCGCTATGGTTGTGCCTATATCCCAATGGATGAGGCGCTTTGCCGTGCTGTGGTTGATGTCAGCGGGCGCCCATTCCTTGTCTATCATGCCGATGTGAACGCACCAATGATTGGCGAGTACGACACCGAGCTGACGGAAGAGTTCTTCCGTGCCTTTGCTATGAATGCTGGCATCACGCTGCACATAGAAGCGCTCTATGGCAAAAATGCGCACCACATTGTGGAAGGCGTGTTCAAGGCTGTGGCTCATGCGCTTGCTGATGCATTAGCACCACGTGACGGCGGGGTACTTTCAACAAAAGGGGTGTTGGAATGATTGCAGTGATTGATTACGGTGCAGGGAATCTGTTCAGCGTGTGCAATGCTCTGCGTTATTTAAAGCTGCCGCATGTAATCAGCCGCGATGCTGCTGAAATCGCGGCCGCTGATGGCATTATTCTGCCGGGTGTCGGCGCCTTTGCCGATGCTATGGAAAAATTGACGGCGACGGGCTTGGTGGACCTGCTCAAAGAAGAAGCGGAACGCAAACCATTTTTGGGAATTTGCCTGGGTCACCAGCTGCTCTTTGAAGAAGGGCTGGAATTTGGCAAGACGCCAGGGCTGGGCCTTCTGCCGGGCGTGGTGCGTGAACTGGATGCCAAAGGACAGAAATTGCCGCACATTGGCTGGAATACGGCACACAAGCTGCACGACTGCCCGTTGACCGAAGGCATTGCCGACGACAGTTATTTTTATTATGTACATTCTTTCTGTGCAGATACCGACGAACGCTACGTTGCGCTGGCTACGACCTACGGTGAAACCTTCCCGGGCATGGTTTGGCGTGACCAGATTTTTGGCTGCCAGTTCCATCCGGAAAAAAGCGGTGAAGTCGGCCTGCGCATTCTGCAAAACTTTGGGAGGTTGGTTGGATGATTATTTTACCAGCAATTGATATCAAAGAC
>JAXJBF010000050.1:0-5362 GCA_036303105.1 Peptococcaceae bacterium
CTCCATGACCAAGCCAGTCGTTGTTGAAGCACGTGTTGACGGCACCAAGCTGGCTCCTCCATTCCGTAAAGACGCTCTGCATCTGCCAACTCGTTTCTTGCCAAGATACGAACATCTCGATGCCAAGCACTTCAACGACTAATTTAAAACCTCAATCCAAAAAGAGCGTTCCGCTGATAGCGGGACGCTCTTTTGGTTTATATTGAGAAATAGCTGTGGTGTTCTAACGGTGCCAGCCATTGACAGAAGATGTAATTAGTGGTACGGTATTAGATAGAAATGGGTGATTAGCTCAGTTGGTTAGAGTATCTGCCTCACATGCAGGGGGTCGCTGGTTCGAGTCCAGTATCGCCCATAATAAAAAGCACGTTGCATTGACGTGCCCCCAAAAAGTTGGACACTATGAACATTAAATAGTTTGTATCTTTAAGGATTGGCATCTGTATTCTACAGGTGTCGATCCTTTTAATTTTTCTGTGATTCTTTTCGTATTGTAATAGACAATATATTCTTCCATTGCATGCCTTAATTCATCTAACGTTTTGAACTCAGCCTCATGCCCATAGAACATTTCATTCTTCATAATCCCGAAAAAATTCTCCATCGGTGAATTATCCAAACAATTTCCTTTGCGTGACATAGATTGAATAATGTGTCGCTCTGCTAACGATTGTCTATAAGCTTGCGTTTGGTACTGCCAACCTTGATCTGAATGGAAGATGAGTCCTTCAAGATTATCGTGCTGCTCAAAGGCTTTCTTTAACATGTCCTGTATCTGAGCATAATTGGGCGACCCTGAGATGTTGTAAGCAACGATCTCTCTATTGTGCATATCCAGATGGGAGAAAGATAGAGTGTACCCGCCGGGATACGAAACAGGCTAACATCTGTTGTCCATTTTTCATTACAGGATAAGGTGGAAAAATTCCGTTCATAATAGGTTTTGTGTTTTTCTTCATCCACGACTTTATCTAATAACTGATTCTTAGTCGTACCGTTCATATCACCTTTGTAAGAATGATAGCTTATCTTTGGTCGCTTACCTTTTAATCCAAGCTTATTCATGAGCCGACGTACTTTCTTCTTATTCACCAGAAACCCTTTATTATGTAATGTCAAGGTGATACGGCGAAACCCATAACGACCTTTGTGTTCATGAAAGATCTCTGCAATGAGCTGCATAAGATCTTTGTTCTTTTCATCCTTATCTTTCTTACTACACTGATAGTAGTATGTCGAACGACTGAGACAGGCGGCCTTGAGTAGGACTTTTAGCGGAAACATTTGCCGCAGTTCAGAAACGACGATCACTTTTTCTTCTGTTCGCGCTCCTTCCGCTGTTGAACCACGGCTCTTAATTTTTTTAGGTAAGCATTCTCGGCCTCTAAATAGAGATTTTTTTCTTCCAGATATTTGACCTTTTCTTCCGGAGTCATATCTTCGTAAGCTTTAACGATTGGTTTTGGATGTTGTTTCATAGATGACGGCCTCCCACGGTTTTTCTCTATGATAACATATCCATTGTCTTTGTAGGAACGGATCCAGGCACGCAGCAAACCATCGTTAGGAAGTCCATATTCGATGGCGACTGAATAAACCGATTGATGGTCGATGAGCACACTGTTGATGATTTGAAGTTTAAGTTCAGGAGAATAATAGCGATTCTTATCCTGGCGAAGGATATCTGGCCCATGATGATCGATGAGGCTACAAAGATACTTAATACCTTTTTCATTGATCCCGTACTCCAGAGACAGGTGAGAGATGGTGTAACCAGCTTTTCTCTTGGCGTAAATTTCCAGCTTTTGTTGACGGGTTAATTTTGACAATAGAAATACCCCCAATAATTCGGATGTCCAAATTATTGAGGGCACTACACATTTGCAGCGTGCTTTTTTATTTTACCCGAAATGTGTTATTATTTTATAAACGATGCTGGTGATGCTGGTATGGAAAAATTGTTCATCTTGTAGGGTGGGGAGGATTTTATGAGGACAGAGCAATTATATTATTTACGTGAAACAGCGAATTTAGGTTCTATAAATGCAGCTTCAGAAAAATTGCATTTATCACAACAAGGATTAAATGCATCGTTGAAAAGCTTGGAAAAAGATATTGGTTATACGCTTTTTACGACTTCACGACAAGGGATTGAGCTGACAATTGAAGGAAAAATAGTTGTTGAAACTGCTGAGAAGATATTAAATTTATTGGATCAATTAGATATTGCTTTAAAGCAAAGTGCTTCGCAAACAATTACGCAAGAGACTCTTTACATTGAAACAGCACCGGTTGTTTCTGGGTATTTATTTCCAGAGGTGTTCCAATCGATTTCAAACAAATACCCACATATTGCCATTAAGATTACCGAAAAAAGTCCGTTGCAAGTTGTTGAAGCGGTTAAAAACATGGAATGTGATTTAGCAGTGGTGGGGATTCAAGATCATTTATTAAAGCGTTTGGGGTATCCAGAAATTGTATCTAATGAATTGGTGTTTGAACCGCTATATGACTATCGACTTACAGTGGCTGTCAGTGAACAGCATCCTTTGGCACGCTATAAATCACTTTCTGTTAAAACGTTGCTGCAGTATCCGTTGGCATTGTTGACGTTATCTGATTTAATGGAGGATTTAAATTATCAATGGTTAGCGCTTTATGGTACGCCGAATGTAAAATTTGTAATGTCTTCTCGAGAGATTTATTTTAATACGTTGCGTAGTGGAGCGGCGATTGGCTTTTTTCCAGATTCTTATAATGGATATTATGATTTAAATGCGGAGAGAAATTTGCATTTGATTCCAATCAAAGGTGAGGAGGCACGTCATACGGTAGGGTATATGTATCATAAAGAACATGTTCTTACGCCTGCGATGCAGCTTGTAATCAATGAATTGAAGTCTTTTTGTTAGAAAAAGGTCACCCAGTGAGGTGACCTTTTTATGTTATAGGATGCCAATGAGCATCCAGAATGGAACAGCAATTAGCATGATGTATACAATGTTGAGGGCAGTTTTGATGGTAAAGAACTGGAGAAATTGTTTGGTGGATACTAAACCAAACGAAAAAGCAAATAGATAGTTCAGGTATTCATAAGGCAGGAAGACCTGATCCAATCCTTGTACAAAGGTGTAGAGTACAGGTACTGGGTTGATGCCGAAGTCACAGGCAATTTGTGCGATTGGCAAACTAAAGGTAGCAATAGCTGCTAATGGCGTCATTAAAAGATTTAACACGACGGCTAACAACCAGGTGATAAAAATAAATATTGGTGTGGACACAGAAGCCATCAGTGGGGTGACAACGTTGGCAATTAATTCGCCAACGCCAAGCTCCGAGGAGACTTGCCCAATGCTCGTGCAGGATACCATGAAGATGACAATTGGAAAATTGATTTTTCCGATGTCTTTTTCATTGCCTAAATTGATACCAGGTAAATAGAAGCAAATGGTAACAAGAACGGTGACCCAACCAACATCAATGCCATGGATGCCACTGGTGATTAAACCGATTAACAAGAGTAGCAGTAAAGCTAAGCCTTTTTTTTCATCGGTGGTCATTTTACCAAAAGATTTACGTTTTTCTTCGAAATATTCTTTTCCCTGGAAAGGAACATCTGGTTTGTAGATTTTAGTGATAATGAAAACCATGAGGAAGCAAAGAGGGAAAAGGATAATGTTCTGCAGCAAGCATTGCAGCCAGCCAATGGATACGCCCAATGAGGAGTTGACAATGGATGCTGCCATCCCAATCATGGCAGGATTGTAAACAATCATGCTAGGCATATTAGCGGCGCACATTCCATCTAGCATGATTCCAACGCCAGCTTTGGTGCCATCCATCTTTAAAGCCCGGCACACCCCATAAACAACAGGAATAAGCAGAATGTACGTAATACCGGAAAAGAGCAGATTAAAGAGAATGCCAACAATGAGCAAGGCATACAAGAAACCATTGTACGTATTGGCCAACTTTCCTAATACAAAATAAGCAGCACGTGTTAACAATCCAATACGTTCTACAATAACCACAATGAGCAACGCGGCCAGTACCATCCAAGGTGTATTTTGAGCCCATGGAGCAAAAGCAGTTTCTGCGCTGGTAATACCGCTTAATGTGTAGGCCACAGGAAGTAAAAGTGCAGGGATAAAATTATTGGTTAATTCAAGTGCGAACCACAAAATAATAGCAACGGTGATGGCAAAAAAGATTTTCACGTCTCTATTAAAATCTTGCGTGGTTGGCAAAAAGAGAATAATTGCGGGAATGATGATGGTAATCAACCAGGAAATCTTTTTTTTCATAGGTAGTTTTGCTGTTGTCATTTATAGTACCCCCTTTTCATAGAACGAAAAACAAAAAGGGCTTTTGTATTAGTAAAGATACAGAAGCCCTTTTCAGCCTTTAATATAGATTATTTTTCAAGAATCTGGTAGACTGGTGCACCTTCGCATTGCGCAGGCATGTCAAGGTCAAGAAGTGTTGCCACGGTAGGTGCAACGTCGACTTCCCGAATCATGCGTTCCGTTTTAATACCTTTCTTAATACCAGGGCCAGCGGCAAAGAAAATTGGTGAAACGGAGGTATCAAAGTACCCTTCTGCAGTGGACAGAGCATCGCCGTGTAAGTGGTTAAATCCTTCATCCAGGAAGTAAATGATATCGCCGCATTCTTCGCCACCCATACCGAGCAATTTTGCATCTTTGTTACGCAATGCAAGGCTGATAATGCGTTTGCCTTCTAGGCGGTAATTGTAGAGATCATCAATGATTTTCTTCTCTAATTCGTATTTTTCACTTGGATCTACGCAGCCATCTGGATTACGGCCTTTCAAGTTGATGTAGATGTGGTTACCACGTGGCGCAACGGCTTTGGTTTTTTTCCAGTCGATAGCACGGGTTCTGTTGCCATTTTCGTCTTTTTTCATGACGGTGTAGCCGAGTTCACCTAAAACCCCAACGTTCATGGCGAATGCATCACCGAGGAGAGGCAGAGCATCTTCTTCGGCACACAGCAGACCATGGTCGCTGGTAACGATAATGGTCCAACCTTTATCAATTAATGGTAAGAATTCGCTGATATATTCATCAACCTGGAGATAAGCTTCTTCAAGGAATCCTTGATATACTTTTTCGTCGTTCCAGCCGTATTTTTCTCTAGATTTTGCCCAGCGCCAGCAAGCATGACCAATATGATCGCAGCTATGATTGTGGGTAAATACGATTTCGTAACCGTTTTCTTCAATCAGACCGAGTAGTACTTTGGCCTGCCATTTCTGGAAAGCATCCCAGCTTGGCAGAATACGACGACGGACGAGTGCTGGAGTGTTACCTGCGATTTGTTCGGTGCAAGGCACATAACC
>JAXJBF010000051.1:0-2030 GCA_036303105.1 Peptococcaceae bacterium
CGAATCCATCAAATTCTTTGAGCCAGTCTAAATGCCACCATCTGCGGCGAAATTCTCCATCGGTAATAAATTGCAGACCGTGGGCCACTTCTTTGTCAACCAGTTCTGCGATTGCTTTATCTTCGACAGCGGTTAATGCTTCTCGTGTGAGGGTTCCTGCTTTGAAAGCTGCGCGTGCTTCTTTGATTTCATTTGGGCGTAAAAATGAGCCAACGACGTCAACTTTGAATGTGATCATTGTTTAAAACCTCCCTTGCGTTTGTTTGTTTATTATACAGGATTTTGAGTGAGAATAATATTATATTTTGACAGCAATACTGTAAAGCGCATTTTTACTTGAAAGATTTTATAAAATCTTTTAAAATAAATTGAACGTCGTTTTTGCGGCGTGATGGTACTATCAAAATTGAATACAAAGCCGGCTTTTAAGCGTGAAATCTCAAGGAGTGCTTATCCTTGATGATTTCACGCTTTTTTGTTTTGAAAGGAGTCTATTTTATGGAAGAAAAAAATAAAATGGCGTTGATGCCAATACGAAAACTATTATATACAATGGCAGTGCCGTTGATGATGTCGCTGCTTATTCAGTCATTATATAATATTGTAGATAGTATGTTTGTGGCACGCTTATCAGAGAAAGCATTGACTGCAACATCATTGGTATATACGATTCAGATGTTAATGATTGCTATTGGAGTGGGTACTGCTGTAGGGTTAAATGCTTTGCTTTCGCGTAAAGTTGGAGAAAAAAAGTATGAGGAAGCTTGTCGTGTTGCAACAACTGGGTTGTTGCTGATGCTCATTACGTCTATTATTTTCAGTTTGATTGGAATCTTTTTTTCTGAGACCATCGCTTGGAAAATGACCAATGACTCAGAACTGCAAGGGTTATGTGAAGATTATTTATCAATCAGTCTGATTTTTGGATGGGGCATTTTTATTCAAACTTATGGTCAGCGTTTGTTACAAGCAGTTGGTGATACCTTTTTGTCGATGATCTCGTTGGTGGTTGGTGCAGTAGTAAATATGATTCTTGATCCAATGTTGATTTTCGGCTTGCTTGGTTGTCCTGCGCTTGGCGTCAAAGGCGCGGCCATCGCTTCTGTGATTGGGCAGATGGCGGCTTCTGCAACGGCGTTGCTTTTAAATCGTCTAAATAATCCAGTGATCCATGTTCGGTTAAGAGGATATCGTTTTGTTTGGCAAGATGTTGTTGCTATTTATCAAGTTGGATTGCCAACCATCATCATGCAAGCGCTGGGCAGTGTGATGACATTTTGTATGAATGCCATCCTATTAAATGTGTCGGCAACGGCTGTTGCTTTTTTTGGCGTCTATTATAAGCTGCAGAATTTCCTTATGATGCCAATGAATGGTTTAGGGCAAGCCGCTATTCCTGTCGTGGGATTCAACTATGGGACGGGAAACAAGGACCGCATTCGTCAAGTGTGGCATGTGCTGATTCCAACAGCGCTTGTCTTTGCTCTGTGTGGTACTGTAGTTTTCATGGTGCTGCCACATCAACTTCTGGCACTTTTCGCCGCCAGTGATGCCATGCTTGCAATAGGCATTCCAGCCTTGCGCATCATTTCTGTGACATTTGCCTTGGGCACGGTAACAATGATGTGTGGCTACTTTGCATCAGGCTTGGGAAATGGTGTTATTAATATGTTAGGAACAGCATTTCGGCAGCTCATCATACTTGTGCCGTGTGTGTATTTGCTCATACAGACAGCAGGACTGCCGTGGGCATGGTTTGCTTTTTGGATCGCAGAAGCGGCAGCTTTTGGGTATAGTTATCACAATGCAAAACGCTTGTTGGAGGTGTTGTAATCAACGAATCTCCAAAGCCATTGCTTGGCTTCTAGGGTGTTTATTTTTGAAATACATAGATTTTTGTCTTGTAATTTTTTTCGATATCCATTAACCTAAATATAGATTGTGTTCGTAAAATATATAATATTGATTTTATTTTATAAAGGGGCTTTGACTTTTATGTGGAAATCAATCATAATTTTACAGACAGACAG
>JAXJBF010000052.1:0-58606 GCA_036303105.1 Peptococcaceae bacterium
AAGGGCTTGCCGCCTGCAATTCACAGACAACAAGCCCTTTTGGCTACTTAAATAATTTTCTTTTTCAAATATTGTCTAACTTTTTGGGATCACTTCACTTCCATAGCTCGTTTCTTGGATTAATCATTTATTTTTTTCACATAATCTTTTAAATAAGCGATAAATGCTTTTTCTGGCATATTCAGCCGCTTTTCTTTTTTGATGCCTAAGTAATACTGTAATTTAACATCTTTTCTCAGTTTAATTACACGGACCAATTCACTGTCCTCCACATCATTGAAGAAAATCCTTCCAAAAGCAGATTTAGCAAACAATCCGATGCCCCGTTCGTTCAAAATAGCCTGACGTATCATTTTCATATTATCGGTCTTCAATACAAACTTTGCATCACCAGCTTTACGCAAAATCTGTGCAAGGCCATTATCTTCTTGACCATACGTCTGTAACAACACCAATGGGTACTCAACAACTTGCTCCAAACTTACCTGTTTCTCTTTGCTAATCGGTAAATTTTTTCCCACAATAACAAAAAGTGGTTCTTCATAGATCAATTCGCAGTCATCCATTTTTAAAATCATCTGCTTTTCAGGATCCAGCTCCGCATACGGAGAACGACAAACATTAAAAACTGCCATATCCATGGTATCACGTTCTAAAAACTCAGGGATTTCATAATGCCGCACGCTAAAATTTGTCACACAAATATTCGGGTATGCTTTGCCAAATCCATCGATTACATCAGGCATAATTAAATTACTCACCAAATTGGTTCCCCCAATGCAAAGATCACCTTTCAATTCCGGATTGATCTGACTCTGCAACTCCCAAATTTCTTCTTGCATGTTCTTTACGTCACTCAAAATGCGTTCGGCCCACTTTACCACCACTTCACCAGCCTCTGTTAATGAAACACCTTTTTTGGAACGAATAAGAAGTGCCGCATCCAACTCTTCTTCCAGTTTATGCATGGCTTCACTAATTGTCGGTTGTGTCACAAAAAGCCGTTCAGCTGAAATATTTAACGATTTTGTTTTAGCCACATCTAGAAAGTATTCCAATTGTTCAATACGCACAATTTCACAGCCCTTCCGTAGGATCTCTTGCTTCTATTATAACTATGGAAAAAAATATCACCAAATAAAAATATGCTAAAAAGGCAATCAAAACACGACGTATTGATTGCCTTATGAAAGAAATCGCCATAAATATATCTTCTAAATTATCCCAGCAACATGGACGCCAATGGATAACCGACACAAATAATAAGAATCGCTAGAACAATAAGATTTGGCACTGCATATTTATAAATTTGTTTAGAACTGATCCATTCCTGATTGTCAAAAAGAATAGCACTCCAAATGGCACCTGCAGGAGAAATCAATGCCAAATGAACGCTGAAAGCAATAATCACAGCCATAACACTTGGATTCATCCCCATACCTACAGTAATTGGTGTGGTTGCAAGAACGAACAAACCGCCAACAACAGCATTGTTTAAGTAGTTCGTCAATACAATGCAGATTACAACCATCAAGACAAGGTAAAGAACCGTAGAACGTCCCTCAAAAATTGGCATTAAGACTTGCATCAGCCACGCCTGGATCCCAGTTGACTCCATAGGAATCAATGTTCCCATAGGCATAAGCGAAGCCACTAACAGCAACACGCCCCATTGAATGCCTTTATTGGCCATAGGTGCAAATGGTAGTAATGGTTTACCACCGACACGAATCATTACCAAGATTGCGGTGATAAACATCATCGTTCCAGCCAAACCAATGCTCTTAAAGAAACCAAGAATTGGCGTATTATCTGGTAAAATACTTGGGAACAATAATAAAACAACCATGATAATTAAAGTAACCGCCGAAATCTTTTGGTATGAGGTTAATTTAAAATTGAAATCCTCTGGTTCAAAAACGTCTTCATTCAACGCTTTTAGTTTATTCACATCAATACGTAAAACAAATTTTCCCATCAAACAAAAAATGATCAATGTCAACAAACATACAACAGCTGAAAAAGCTAAGTATGGCCCAAAACCAATCTCATAACCATAACTTTGTGTAAAAATAGCCATGATAGAATATGGCAACGGTTTAAAAGGAAGCAATGCTGTTCCTAACATACCAGCAACAACGATACCTAGAACCATATACGCAGGATAAGCTTCTCGTTTTTTGTAACCAAGTTTGCCACAAACCTGATACAAAATACTCCAGCAAATAACAATCGCCGCCATAACGTGTGTCGTTGCAGACAACAGAAACGTAGCCAATAAAAACGCAAAACTGAACATCCATGGTTTGCCATAAAAAGCTTTTTTTGTAACAAACCACATTGCAACGACTTTGGTCAGCTTTGCTTCATCAATCATAGCTGACACTATCAATAAGAATGCGATCAACCAAACAGTATCACTTCCCAATGAAGCAGCCAACGTTTCTTTAACCGTCATCAGATCATTTGTAATAATTGCAACAATACCTAAAATGCTAGGCCAAATCAATCCACAAAACATCCAACCATAAATCAAACCTGCTAAAATTCCGAATACTGCCATTCCTTGAGATGTCAATGGCGCTGGTGCTGGAATACGTTGAAACGCAAACAGTAACAACAATACGATAACACAATGGATTGGATAAAAACTAAATTTTTTTGCCTCTCCCATCTTTTAACGCTCCCTTCATATTTGTGACGCATTTTACTTACAATATATTCTTAAATACTTAAGACTTTCATTCATACAAACTTTCTGCCCAATTAGTAAACTGTCACCCCTTACCGTTTGTATATCATTTAATGACTTTATATATATCATAAGCGAGAATATGAAGGTTGCCTAATTGGTATTCCCTTTAAAGGTTATAGTCTCCGCCTTACCGTCGACATCATCCTTCTAAAAAAAACAGCGCCCTATGGACAACGTCCATTATGGCACTGTTTATAAAACTACATTACCTACTGGAGCAAAAATTTCAATCGTCTTTTAAATAACTGATTTTGCAAACTGTTCGCCTTTTCTTCTTTCTCCAACGTAAAATAATCAATGGTCACATTTTCTTTAATTTGAATGGTTCTAAAATTAATAATATCCGATGCTTGTTCATCATCAAAAATTTTACTAATGGATGACTTCAACGCCAAGCCAATGCCAACGCCATCACGAAGCGCTTGACGAAAAACCGCAAAATTATTCGTATTTAGCGTAATTTGAAAATCACCAAATTGTTCCAGCATTTCACGTTGACCAATAGGCGCGTGAATGTCTTCTTGAAAAAGAATAATCGGATAATGCGTCATATCCCGAAACGATACCTGCTTTTGTTTTAAGCGAACAAATTGTTTATCTGCAATAAATACCATGGGTTCCGCAAATATTTTTTCAACAAGAATATGCTCGTCATTACAAAAAGCTAAGTTTCTTTCTTGGTTAAAAACTTTTCCATCAATACACAGCATACTGATAAGTCCAATATTAATTTTATGATCTCGTAAAGATTGTATGATCTCATCCCGTGCCATATCGTACACCTTTAATAAAAGATGTGGATACTGTTTAGCAAGACTGGAAACAATTCTCGAGACTAAAATATTGTTACAAATAGATATACTACCGATGGACAATTCACCTTGAATGTTTTTTCCAAACTGTACCATTTCTTCTGCGCTGACAATTTCATCTTTCATGTCTTCGATATTTTTCAAAATAATCTCCGCCCAATTAATGGCAATTTCCCCTGTCTTAGTTAAACGCACACCTTTTTTTGACCGTTCAAATAATGTTGTGTCCAATTCATCTTCCAGTTTCGTCATAGCCTCACTCAAAGACGGCTGGGCAACAAAAAGACGCTCCGCAGACACATTCATTGAACTGGTTTTTGCAATATCTATTAAATACTCTAACTGCTCAAGCCGCACAGCAACCATCTCCTTTAAAGAATTCACTCTAGCCTATTAAGGTGATAGACAGTGGATATTAGGCGAAAAACTTTCTTATTATTATAATAAAACCACAAGATATAAGCAAACTATTTACTTAAAGGAGTGTTGGAAATGAGCTTGTTAAAGAAAAATCTTGCAGATAAGATCTTAGTTCTCGGAATTGACGGGATGGACCCTAGTCTTACAAAAATGTATCTCGATCAGGGTCTTATGCCAAACACTAAAAAATTTTTGGAAAAAGGTTCTACTCGCGAAGATCTGGTATTGTTAGGTGCACAACCAACTGTTACGCCACCTATGTGGACCACCTTAGCAACCGGTGCATATCCGTGTACACATGGTATCACATGTTTCTACAGACAGTCCGACACCGATTTGGACGTGATTGAATACAACATGGATTCTACAAAATGCAAAGCTGAACAATTATGGAATGTATTCGCTGAAGCTGGCAAGAAAACTTTAGTATGGCATTGGCCAGGATCTAGCTGGCCTCCAACCAGCGACAGCCCAAATCTCCATGTTGTTGATGGTACCCAGCCCGGCGGGGTTAATATTGGCATTGCTACAACAGATATGGAAAAAATTCTCGTTGCCAGTACCAAAACAGAAAGTATTGTATATCGTTCTAATGCAGCACAAACCGGGGAAATTCCATGCATGGTAGCCGATTTGGAAGTAGAAGAAGATGATTTCGATGTCCTTCATAATGTCACAACCAGCGCTAGAAAAAATATTATGTTGGAGAAAAAAGACGGCTCCGGCGTTGCTGCAAGTTCCTTTGATATTTCACTCTCTCCAATCAAGCCAGCTTCTGGTTGGGAAAACGCACCAGAAGGTGCTATGGAATTCACCATTTTGAATTCAAAAGGTTTAATTCACCGCCCGGCTTTACTCATAAAAAACGAAGAAGGTATTTACGATCGTTTAGCTGTTTATAAAAACAAAAAATCCGTGGAACCATTAGCTATCGTAAAGAAAGGCGAATTAGTACGTGACGTCATTGACGACGCTATAAAAAATGATGAAGTCGTTCAAGTTAACCGTGACATGCGAATCCTTGAATTGGCCGATGACGGCACCTACTTAAAGCTCTGGATCTCAACCGGTCTGAACATCGCTGCCGACGCTGTTTGGCATCCAAAATCTTTACACAAACTGGTTTGTGAAAATGTTGGCTATCCACCAGCTGTTTCTCTTGCTGGCGGTAGTGATAAACATTTATTCTACGATTGTATGAAATCTAGTTGGGACGTATGCGGAAAATGGACAGCGGATTCCATTAAATATTTAATCAAAGAAAACAATTACGATGTTGTATTCTCTCATTTCCATAATGTAGATCTCCAAGGACACATGATCGTTAAATTTCTCAAAGACGGTGGCGACATGCCAGCTGAAACCTATCAGGAGTTCTTACAAGCCGTCTATGTTCAGACTGATGAATACATTGGTCATTATTTACCATTACTTGATGAAGGCTGGACAATCGTTATTGTATCCGACCATGGCCAAATCTGCCCAGAACACGAATCCGTTTTAATCTGTGACGAACATGGTGTTAATATTCGTATCATGGAAGAACTGGGTTATACCGCGGTTAAAAAAGATGAAAACGGAAACGATCTTCATGAAATTGACTGGGAACACACAAAAGCTGTTCAAGTACGTGGCAACCATCTCTACATTAACCTTAAGGGCAGAGACAAACATGGTATTGTTGATCCGGCTGATAAGTATGATTTAGAGGAAGAAATCATTTCTGCTGTATACAATTATCGCGATCCAAAAACCGGCAAACGCGTTATTTCTATTGCCATGAGAAATAGAGATGCCGTATTATTGGGTATGGGTGGACCAGACAGCGGTGATATTCTGCTGTGGACCGCTGAAGGCTTCAACCTTGATCACTGTGACTCTCTCTCTACGACACGCGGTTTTTATAACACTTCTGTATCTCCTTTATTTATGGCCGCAGGACCTGGTATCAAAGCAGGATACAAAACTGACCGTATCATCCGCGAAGTTGATGTCGCGCCAACCGTTGCTGTATTAGGCGGGGTTCGTATGCCTGCACAATGCGAAGGGGCTCCTGTATATCAGATCTTAACAGAAACATTTTAACAGTCGACCTCCCCTTGCCTCCATTACCAACAAAAAACACGACGCCAAAACGACGTCGTGTTTTTTATAAAAATATATGGAACGCTTACTTGATTTCGTGCAGCCAGCCTTCTGGTGCTTCGACGGTGCCCATCTGGATACCGGTCAGGGTGTCATAGAGCTTCTTCATGACAGGCCCAATTTCTTCCATGCCGCTTGGGAAGCAGATTTCTTTGCCATGGTCGTTGATCTTGCCAACTGGGGAGATAACAGCTGCGGTGCCGCAGAGGCCGCATTCAACAAAGTCAGGCACTTCAGAGAAGAGGACTTCACGATGTTCAACTTCCATGCCGAGATAATGTTCTGCAATGTAGGTCATAGAACGACGAGTGATAGAAGGCAGAATGGAATCAGATTTAGGGGTAACGATCTTGCCATCTTTGGTTACAAAGAGGAAGTTTGCGCCGCCAGTTTCTTCAACCTTGGTACGGGTAGCTGGATCGAGGTACATGTTTTCAGCAAAACCGTCAGCATGTGCTTTCTGACCAGCATAGAGGCTCATTGCATAGTTCAAACCAGCCTTGATGTTACCAGTACCATGTGGTGCCGCACGGTCAAAATCGGAAACAGTGATTTCGATTGGCTTGATGCCGCCTTTAAAATATGGGCCAACAGGCATGCAAATCATGCGGAATTCGAATTCAGGAGCTGGAGCTACGCCGATAACAGGACCGCTGCCATAGATGTATGGACGGATGTACAGGGTTGCACCAGAGCCATATGGTGGAACATAATCGATGTTGGCTTTAACAAGCTGATCCAAAGCATCGATGAATTTTTCTTCAGAAATGGTAGGAATGACCAAGCGTTCGCAGGAATCATGCAGACGCTGCGCGTTCAAGTCTGGACGGAAGGTAACCACACGACCATCTTTGGTTCTGTAAGCTTTAAGTCCTTCGAAAGCGGACTGAGAATATTGCAGCACACCTGCGCATTCAGAAATATGAACAGTTGGGTCGGTGCTCAAAGTACCTTCATCCCATGCGCCGTCTTTCCATTTAGAAACGTAACGATAATCTGTAGCAGTATACTCGAAACCGAGGCTGCCCCAATCAATATCTTTTGCCATAACTAGCACTCCTTTATGTGTATTACAACAGTTTGTGAATCTATTATACACCCTCAGCCGAAAAGTGGACAAAAAAGTTGCTTCAAAGAATAAAGTTTCTTTTTTCTGACAGTTTCAACGCAAAAACAGCGCGTTCACAATGGAACGCGCTGTGTGTTAATACAGTCCATCGTCTTCACCTGTGTCGCGGTTATGCTTGCTGATGAAAAAGAGGGCAAGTGCACCAGGCCCAAGATGAGAACCTGTGACAGGTTCATGGGGAACAGTCCAAAGTTCTTTGGGCGGCTGGCTGTCGCGCAGAATAGCTGCCAAGGTTTCTGCATCTTCTGGACAGCCAGCGTAGCTAATGCAAACGGTTTGTTCCTGTGGTTTGACAACGTTGTCAGCATAGTAGGCAGCAAGAGCTTTGATGGCTTTTTTGCGGCCACGTACTTTTTCAAAGGTAGCAATGACGCCATCATCTGTGGCTTTGAGCAATGGTTTAATATTGAGTGCACTGCCAATGTAAGCCGAAAAATTGGAGCAGCGTCCTGTGCGTCCGAGATACATGAGGTCATCAACGGTGAAAATTTGATATGTATAGCGTACGCAATGCTCAATGGCAGCAACGCAGTCCTCAAAACTGGCACCTGCCTCACGCGTCTGTACGCCAACCATCACCGGGATGCCTTCCCCAAATCCCGCGCCTTTGGTATTAACGATGGCGATGCGACGCTCCGGAAACTCTTCCAGCAATTGCTCCCGAGCTGAAGCAGCGCTGTCGTAAGAACCGCTGATACGCTGTGCCATACAAACATAGATGATATCGCCGCCATTTTCCAGAATAGGACGAAACGCCTGCACAAAATTGGCCGGTGTAATTTGTGAGGTGGTAACGCGTTTGCCGTCTTTCATTGCCGCATAGTACTGTGTGTCATCGAAGGTTTCTGTATCTAGGCAGATATTCTCTTGACCGTCCAGATAATAATATAACGGCACCACATGCACCATATGTTCCTTGCAATAGGGCGTCGGCAGATTGGCCGAAGTGTCTGTAAATAGTTGATACATGTTTGATGTCCCCCTTATAGGCCGACGCTATAAAACCAAGGCTTCTTCAATAGCGGCGACAGCTTTGTTCACGGTACGAAAGTCTCCAGCTTTGCTGCGTCCTTTCCAAGATGTGGCATTGCGCAATCTGAGTTTGATTTGGTCTTTGCTGCCAGCAAGCGCAAAATCCACGCATTTGTTATGGTCATCATGCCGTTCTACCTGAATGTGTTGCGCCTCTCCAAGATCAATGACAGTCTGATCCGGACAAATCAAGGTGACATGCTTGCCATCTAAGCGCAACGTGTAGTTGCCCAGCGATTGATGCTGTGTTCGACGTACAACCACTGAAAAAGCGACCAAGGCAGGCACTACGATCGCTGCCCAGCGCAACATGCGATTTGGCAGCAGATCTGGCAGCAATACATCAACGATCAAAAACATCAACAGCAATACCCCTACCAGCGTTGCCCCTCCTGCAATGGTCGCACGCCATTCACCTTCTGGCGTATTCGCTGTAAATTGAAATTCTTGCATGATTGTTCTCACCTCATTCACCCCTCATTAGGTGATTATATACCACAGAACAGTGTACCATATTTTTTTCACATTGCCATCCGTCAGCGACATATTTTACCGGATTTTTTCAAGGCAACGCAGCCTGAACCCCGAAAAGCCTCTCTCGCCCATCGTCCGACGGCCGCTTCAGCCATTGAACACATAACGCGCCAAACGTGTAAAAGCTTCTTCCACACGACTATATGGCAACGCCAAATTCATACGTAAGTGACAACTGCCATGGAAGGGCCGGCCATCCTGCACCGCTACACCAACATCCCAACATGCCTGAAGCACGTCATCAATACGCTTACCACGAGCAGCACACCAATCGCTGCAATCTACAAAAAGCATATAGGTGCCTTGTGGCTGTGACACTTTTACACCATCAAACTGTGCCCGGATGGTCTCACAAGCGAACTGTACATTACGGCTCAACACTTGACGCAATTCATCGACCCAAACATGCCCTTCGCCACAATAAGCTCCAATCAGCGCGTGCATCGACAGCACGTTCATGTCATTGTAATGGCAAAGCGACGCCTCTTTTTCGATACGGTCACGCAGCCAATCATTATAAATAATGTGGTAACTGCCTACCAAACCAGCAAGGTTAAATGTTTTTGATGGCGCATACAAAGCCACCGTGCGCTGACGTGCATCGTCGCTCACCGATTGGGTAGGAATGTGCTGATGCCCAAAAAGCGTCAAATCTGACCAGATCTCATCAGAAACAACAAACACATCATACTTGGCAAACAGCGCCATCATTTTCTCAAGTTCCCAGCGTTCCCAAACACGCCCTGTTGGATTGTGCGGTGAGCAAAACACCGCTGCATGAATGTGCTCCCGGCGCAGCTTCTGCTCCATATCGGCAAAATCCATGCGCCAAACGCCAGCTTCATCTTTCACCAATGGTGAATGCACAAGCTCATAGCCATTATTCTTGAGCGTGCCTGTAAAACCAATATAGGTTGGTGCATGCACCAGCACCTTGTCACCTCGTGAACAGCACACATTCAAAGCGCTGACCACACCGCCCAGCACACCATTCTCATAGCCAATCGCCTTCTTGGTCAGCCCACTCACACCGTTGCGTGAAGACTGCCAATCAATGATGGCATCATAGTACGCATCACTAGGAAGAAAATACCCAAATGCTGGATGCGCCACACGCTGAACAATCGCCTCTGTAATCGTAGGCAGCGTCGGAAAATTCATATCTGCCACCCACATTGGAATCGCATCAAAGCCCTCCTTTGGTGCACCAGGCGCTCCTGGCAGCATACCCAAACCATCCACCGCCAACGCATCCCTGCCCTTGCGGTCCATAATCGTTGTAAAATCGTACGTCATTGCTCACACGTCCTTTCATTCTCACTCCAGCTTAGCGTGCTTACCATATCATGTCAACAAAGAAGAAAAGCGTCCAGACAGCAAATAAAAGTAAGGCTGTCTAGACGCTTGTTTGTTATTGCTCTGCTGATGCTGGCTCTGAGTTTAATTTTACAACGACATAGCCATCAATGATTTGAATCGAACCCTTCGCTGGATAGTTTGGCATCGCTGCCACCTGCGACAAGGCAGCGATGGTCTTTGCGGTTGTACTGGCTTCTGGCAGATTTTCCGATGAGTTGGTTTGATACACTTCACCTGGATACGCCATATAATATTTCAAAAACTCTCCATAACTGTACTTTGCGCGCAGCTGTCCGGCATCCAACACCCCTACCAGCCAAATTTCTGAAAACGCTGGTACTTTTTCGGTAAAGGACGGCTCCACGACCGAACTGCCCACGAGCACAAGCGTCATCCCCGGTGTATAGCCTGCGGTCTGTTCAACAGCGCTGAGCAGGCGATCCGAATACGCGGTCAATTCATCACGGCTGACAGACATTTTTAGATAGGCTTTGTTATCTGCACCCATATAAGAATAGCCTGTAAAAGCCAGACACACTATAATGACCCAACTCACAAACACCGTCACCATGCGCTGAACATCTTCAAACTCGGCCAAGTGCGCCTCCGCATAACTTGCTAATGCAACAGGCAATATCAAAAGATAAACTGTTCCGTAAATCATAAGATCATGCACACTGCCGCCTGCAACCATCACATGAATCAAGTCACCAGCCAAAGGATAACAGACAGCCAACACCACAGCCAGCACTGCATAGCTGAAGCTGACACTTTTTCGTGTAATCAACACTAGAAGCAACGCTACAGCCATCACCAGCGCAACCAGCAGAAGTGGCTTCACAAAACCAAACAGCAAGCCAGCGTTGTTGTTCCAAAAATACCCGCCATAAGCCTTGTAACATTGCGCGATCAACGCCGGCAGCTGCGAAAGAGACAATTGCCCCATTTCGGAAATGCCCATGTAATCCGTTAAACCACCTGAAGAACACATGACCCACTTTGCAATCACAATATAGACAACAATTGCAGCACCCAATGTCACAATCATTTTTGCACCTCGCAAAAACAACTTGGCCATTGGCACATCAGCATCTAACGTCTCAAAAAGCAACGCACCCACCATCAGTACAGCGGCTACAGGAAAATAGCTTTGATAAATACCCAGAGACAGGATCAGCGCCACCACACCAAGCGGCACACCCATACGTGGCATTTTCACCACTGCATAAGCTGCAAATGCAGCCAGACAAAGCCCAAAGAAATAGGCATCCGCCGTAAACATATAAGAAAACGTCGCTGCCACAGTTGGATAAGCCACCAACAGTGTCACTGTCACCAAAATTCCCAAACGGCCGCGAATGCGCAGCAAGTTTACAGTAAAACATGCCGTCACCGCCAGACAAAGAATGCTCAACACACCGATCAACCAAGGCAGGCTGTAAGAGCCATCCCATTGCAGCACCGTCGGCAAAAACCATCGCCCAGACTGAGCTCCATAGTCACACTGAAACAAATGATAAATATCATCGTGATTGATCAAATCATTCGTAAACGCAAACAAATGTGTCACGAATCCCATGATCACTGCGGCCGCAAAAGTCCAACGCATATATGCTGGCACCTTTTGCCAGCAATGTTTCAACACCACATCCGGCGCTGCCAACCTCTTTAGCTTCATAACATGATCTCCTATTTTCTGCACAACCACCACATTAACCAAAAACCGGCGGCATGCCATCTCCATCTAAAATAATATTCACAGCCCCAGTTCTTGTATATAGTAGCATAGCACAGAAAGCTTTTAGAATAAAATAACAGAATACAATGAAACACCCACAATCATAAGCTGCATTGCCATCAGTCTTCATCTAACCAGCTAAAACCAAGTTCTACTTTCCACCTTGCCCCTGTCCGCATTCCACGTTATACTCAATAATATTAGAAAGCACCCATTGATCATTACAGAAAGGACATCTTATGAAAAAATGGCGATTATTATGGACAGTTGTCAAGCGCAGTTCAGCAGATAAGATTGTATATTCTTTTGTCATCAACTTCTTTATTGTAGCGCTGCTCATCACCTTGGTTGAACCTACTATTCACAAATACAGCAACGGTATCTGGTACACCTTCGTATCCTGCAGCACCATTGGTTTTGGCGATATCACCGTGACCACTCTCTGGGGCCGCCTGCTGACAGCCTATATCGCCATTGCAGAAATCATGACCGTCGCCGTCATCTCTGGCGTCGTCGTAAGCTACTACCTCGAAGTCATTCATCGCCGTGAACAAGAAACGGTCACTTTATTTTTAGATAAACTGGAACACTTACAAGAGCTCACACCCGAAGAACTTTCAGCGCTCTCAAAAAAGATCAAAGAACAAAAATAAAGCACTATAACAAAAGCCCCTCGACCAGAATTGATCGAGGGGCTTTCATAATGTGATGTTTTATTCCAATTCAAAGGCACCAGTATACAGCTGATAGTAGGTGCCGCGTTCAGCCATGAGTTGGTCGTGATTGCCGCGTTCGATGATGCGGCCGTGATCGAGAACCATGACAACATCGGCGTTTTGAATGGTGGAGAGACGATGGGCGATGACGAAGACGGTACGGCCTTCCATGAGGGCATCCATACCGTGCTGCACAAGGGCTTCGGTGCGGGTGTCGATGGAGGATGTGGCTTCATCAAGGATCATGACTGGCGGATCGCTAACGGCGGCACGCGCGATGGAAAGCAATTGTCGCTGTCCTTGAGACAGGCCTGCGCCGTCACCCGATAAAATGGTGTCATAGCCTTGTGGCAACATACGGATAAAACCATCGGCGTTGGCAAGTTTGGCAGCAGCGATGCATTCTTCGTCGCTGGCCTGCGGGTTGCCATAGCGAATGTTTTCCATGACGGTGTCACTGAAAAGGTTCACATCCTGGAGCACGATGCCTAATGAGCGTCGCAGATCAAACTTACGAATCTTTTTGATGTCGATGCCATCGTAGAGGATAGTGCCATCATCAATGTCGTAAAAACGATTGATAAGGTTGGTAATGGTGGTTTTCCCAGCCCCAGTAGCGCCAACAAAGGCCACTTTCTGGCCCGGTTTGGCATAGAGGCTGATGTCATGAAGGATTTGTTTCTTTGGTGTGTAGCCAAAGTTAACGTGTTCCATCACCACATCGCCACGCAGGCGCCGGTATTCGGTTTTGCCATTAATGACACGCTTCCACGCCCAAAGGCCAGTATGTTTGTCGCTTTCGCTCAGGGTGCCATCGGCATTTTCCGTTACATTGACGAGAACAACGTGACCATCATCAATTTCGTCGGCTTCATCCATAAGAGCAAAGATACGAGCAGCACCAGCCAAGGCTGTGATGATGGCGTTGAGCTGGCTGGAGATCTGTGTCACTGGCATGGTGAAGTTGCGTGCCAACGTCAAAAAGCTGGCAATCATACCAACGGTCATGACGCCACTGCCTGTCAGGCTGATGTTCATAGCACCGCTGATGGCCATTGCTGCACCAACAAGCGCCACAACGATGTATTGCAGATAGCCAAAGCCGTTCATGATTGGCATCATAGCCATGGCATGACCATTAGAAAGGTACGCGGCTTCTTCCCAGGCTTTGTTGCGTTTTTTCATTTCTTCTTTGGCTTTTCCTTCATAGCCAAATACTTTGACCACTTTTTCACCATTGATAATTTCTTCAACGTAGCCATCCAACGCAGCCAGTGTGGTTTGCTGCTGCATAAAGTATGGACCAGATACTCCTGTTATGAGCTGCGCAATTTTAATGACACAAAAGATGCCTACAACCATGAGCAGAGACAGCCACACGCTAATGGTGAGCATGGAGACAAAGACGGTGATCAGCGTAAAGAATGAGCTCACCGCTGCAGTGAAGGTTTGACTCATCATCTGTCGTAAGGTGTCAACGTCATTGGTATACAGGCTCATGATATCGCCATATTCATGGCCATCGAAGTAGCGAATCGGCAAGCGCTGCATTTTAGCAAACATGTCATCACGCATGCGTTCCATCGTCCGTTGCGCTACAAAAGCCATAATCCAGTTATAAGCGAGGGTTGCGCACACGCCACTGCCAAGCAAAAGACACATGCGAAAGATGGCGTGAAGCAGTCCGCTCATATCAGGATTGTTCGTTCCAATGAGCGGTGTGATGTATCCATCGATAAGGGTACGCAAAAAGAGCGATGATGCTGCAGATGCAATGGCACTCACCAAAACGAAGGCAACAACAAGAGCAAGCAAAATTTTATAGGTACCAAAATAATTAAGCAAACGCTTTAAAGTGGTTTTGTCAAAGGTGCGCAGCGCTGCACGCGTTACCATTTGACGACCTGGTCTTGGACTCATTCTTCCAATGCTCCTTTCTGTTGCGATTCATACACATCTCGGTAAATATCACAGGTTGCGAGCAGTTCTTCATGGGTGCCGGTGGCATTCACACGACCATCATCCAATACGACAATCTGATCGGCATGCGCCAGTGAGGATACACGCTGTGCAATGATGATTTTGGTGGTGCTTGGAATGTATTCTTTTAATCCACGTTGAATCAAGGCATCGGTGCGCGTATCCACAGCACTGGTTGAGTCGTCTAATATGAGAATCTTTGGCTGTTTGAGTAACGCACGTGCAATGCAGAGGCGCTGCTTCTGTCCGCCGGATACGTTGGACCCTCCTTGATCGATGTGCGTATTGTAGCCATCAGGCATTTGATCAATGAATTCATCGGCACATGCAAGATGGCAGACATGTCGCAGTTCTTCATCACTGGCGTTCTCATTGCCCCAACGCAGGTTATCCGCAATGGTGCCTGAGAACAGCTCATTTTTCTGCAACACCATCGCAACCTCACCACGCAGCACATCCAAGTCATAGTCGCGCACATCGACGCCGCCCACCAGCACGCGCCCGCTGGTGACGTCATACAGACGCGGAATCAACTGCACCAACGAACTTTTCGAAGAACCTGTGGCGCCAAGAATACCGATGGTACTGCCACTTGGAAACCGCAGACAAATATCAGAAAGCACTTCTTTGTCGCTTTCATCACGATAATGAAAGTTCACATGTTCAAAGCAAACTTCCCCATCACGCACCTGCATCACAGGATTTTCAGGATCCTGAATCGTGCTTTCTTCAGTCAAAATTTCAGAAATGCGTCGAATAGGGGCACTGGAAATCAAAATCATTACAAAAACCATTGACAGCATCATCATACTCATAAGGATCTGTATCGCGTAGGTAAAGAGTGCCGTCAAGGCGCCAGTGGTTAGTCCCAATGCCGCGTCATTGCCGCTGGCAATGATGGCACGAGCGCCAAACCAGCTAATGAGCATCATGCAGGTATACATACTGATTTGCATGGCCGGTCCATTGAGCGCAATGATACATTCGGCACGCGTATAGATCTTACGAATCACAGCGCTTACTGCATTGAACTTATTGATTTCGTAACCTTCCTGATTAAACGACTTCACCACACGAATGCCTCGCACGTCTTCCTGCACCACATTGTTGAGCTTATCATAATTTGTAAAAATTTTGCTAAACAGCGGAAATGAGAAGTAAATGATGAGTCCCAGCGCAACCGCCAATACTGGCAACACAAACAAGAAAATCATCGATACTTCTCGGTCGATGTTAAAAGCTGCCACTACAGCAAAAATCATCATCATTGGAGAGCGCACAGCCATGCGAATCATCATATTGTAAGCGTTGCGCACATAAGTAATGTCCGTTGTTAAACGTGTCACAATAGATGATGTTGAAAACTTGTCAATGTTAGCAAACGAGAACGTCTGCACCCGCGCAAACATATCTTCGCGCAAATTGGCTGAAAAGCCTGCCGAAGCATAGGACCCGCGATAAGCTGCGGCCACGCCGCTGCCACACTGCAGCGCCGCAAACAACAACAGTAAACCGCCAAACAATGCAACCTGCCGCATGTCACCAGCTTCAATGCCACGGTCAATGAGATAACTCATCCAAAATGGAATAACAATCTCAAACACCGATTCAATGCCAGCAAAAAAGATCGTTTGGAACGTTGCCTTTTTGTATTCCCGGACACTGCCAAGGATCGTTCTGATCATGAAATATCTTTCCTTCCTTATATATTTTCAAATTTATACGCGTAAAGCGCGAAAAAAGAAAACGACCTCCCGAAAGAAGCCGTTCTCTTTGATTACCATCTGTGATAATAGAGCTATTATAGTCAATCACCATACACTTGTCAATGTTCAGCGCATGGGGTCAACCGGCTCGCCATTCACAAACATCGGTTCCACATCCGGGTTATGACGTTCTGGATTAAAATAATCCGCCGTCTTGAAAATAAATTGGCATTTCACACGATCACCAGCCTTATAGCAAGCACTGTCCGGCGGTACATCCACCGTCGCAACCAGTTCGCCCCCCAATTCTTCCAACGTACGTCGACTAGCCATATTGTCAGGATTGCACGTAATCAGGCATTCCTCCATACCCAACTCGTAAGCAAAATGCAGCATCAACCGCGACGCCTTGAGCGCATAGTGGTGGCCGCGATGCGGCCGATACACACGATAACCAATATTGCCAGAATAAGCAATTTCGGGATGTGTTCCTACACGCAAATCGCAGTGACCAAGTTCCTTGCGCAATTCTGTCGCGTCAACAATTTTAAAGAAATAACTTGGCAGCCCGCCAACATAAGGCGAGCCCCAATGATACTGACGTATCAGCAGCTGAATCTCGCCGTCTGACAAATGTGTCGTGTCCTGCGCTTGCAACGGATGCAGCAGATTTTTTAAAAAAGCCATGGTATTGATCCCCCTGACCGTAATCGTTACCTGCATTGTACCATAGCTCACAGGAATAATCCATGCTCACAGCCACTCCAAACACGCTCGTTTCACCCCTTCCACACCCTTGCCACCATTTCATCTCACGCTCATCTTGCCACAACTCCACTTGCGTGCTATAATAAGAGAGTAAATCTATGCTGAAAGGGGTATTGGAAATGTCTAAACACATCAAAACTATCAGCGCTCAGAAGCTTCAGAAAACCCTGAAGACTGGCGGCTGCGGCGAATGCCAGACCTCTTGCCAATCAGCCTGCAAAACCAGCTGCACGGTTGGCAACCAAGTATGCAAGCACTAATCCCATCCCGAGACCTGCCTGTGGCGCGGGTCTTTTCTTTTTGCACAAAAGATTGCTCGCACCACGGGCAGTCTTTTTTGTTGCCTTTTATGGCAGTCATAAAACGACAACCCATGAACGTCGTTCATTAGGATATTTGATACATGCACCATCTTGGTTTTCATTATATATAATGCTATAATATTTATTTGTCACCAATGATTATAAAAATAAAAATGGAGGTTGAAATTTATGGCAGACATCAGCAAACGTGTTCATACAGCCATCTATCTCATGATGGCCGGCAGTTTTCTCGGTTCTATCAATCAGACCATCATTAGCCCTGCACTGCCAAGCATCATGCGTGATCTTCACATTGACGCATCTGCAGGTCAATGGTTGACCACCATCTTTCTTTTGGTCAACGGGATCATGATTCCTTGTACCGCTTATCTTATGGCACGGTTTAAAACCCGCCAACTCTATCTCACAGCAATGACGCTCTTCGGCATTGGTACATTATTAGCTGGACTTTCACACACCTTTGTGATGCTGCTTGTCGCCCGTGTTTTACAAGCCATGGGGTTCGGTGTGTTGATGCCTCTTTTGTCTGGTACTGTGCTTATGGTTTATCCACCAAACAAGCGTGGTAAAGCCATGGGGATGATCGGTCTTGTCTTCAGTATCGCGCCTGCGATCGGCCCTTCCATCGCAGGGTTTATCATCGATGCTTACAACTGGAACGTCGTCTTCTTAGGCCTGGTTCCATTGATCGTGCTTGATATTATTATTTGTGCATTCGTCATGCCTAATACCGGTGAAACAGAAGTCATCCCTCTGGATACGCCTTCTGTCATCATGTCTACGGTCGGTTTTGGCGGCATGCTTTACGGGCTCAGCTCTGTCTCTACATACGGCTGGACTTCTTTACACGTTTACATTCCACTCATTCTTGGCGCCATCATTGTTTACCTTTTTGTCAAGCGCCAAAACAAATTGGAAGTACCACTTCTGCGCTTCTCTGTTTTCCAGAGTGAAAACTTCACCATCGGTCTCATCATTGGGATGGCCATCTATGCAGCCTTGCTCTTTGGCGGCGTTCTCACCCCAATCTATCTCCAGGATATTCATGGCTACAGTGTGCTGGTTGCAGCTCTCATCATGCTGCCAGCCGCGCTCATCTCTGCGGCCATCAACCCACTCGTCGGTTCTCTCTTCGATAAATTAGGCGGACGCCCAGTCATTCTGCTCGGGCTTTTCCTATTAGCCGTCGGCAGTGCTTCCTATCTGCTTTTTACAGAAGAAAGTTCTACCTGGTTCCTTGTTGTCATGTACACCATCCGCATCATCGGGATCAACGTCGTCATGATGCCAGTCAACACCTGGAGTATGGCCGACTTCACCGGTGAAATTATTACTCACGCCAATGCCGTATTCAACACCTTGCGCCAGATTGCCGGTTCTGTTGGGACAGCCATTTTTGTCTCCGTGTATACCATCGTTGCTCAATCATCAGCATCTCTGGCTGGTATCCACGCAGCCTTCGGTGCTTCCGCCGTGCTCATGTTTGCTACATTTATTCTTGCTTGGTTTAAAATTCCAAAACGTGAGAAGAAATCCTGGGAAAAATAAATGCTACAAAAAAGAAGGCCTTCACGGTCTTCTTTTTTTCATGTAAAAATCAGTTTAACAAAAGTTTATTTTTAATTTACTCTTTTGTTATTGGCATTTCTCCACTAAAAAGCTATACTAAACCTAACAAAGCAAGTTCACATTATTACAGATAGTATCTACAATCACAAAAGGAGGAACCCATTATGAAAAAAATTATTGGTATTATCGTCGCAGTTGCCATCATTGCCATCATCGGCATTGGCGCTGGTTACTACTTCACCAACAAAGGCAGCAATGCCAGTGCAGCCATTAGTGAAACCGAAGCACAAAACATCGCTCTCGAAGATGCTGGCTTGACGCAAAACGACGTCAGCTTCACCAAGACCAAACTCGACCGCGATGATGGCCGCAGCCAATATGACATTGAATTCATCGCCTCTGACGATAACACAAAATACGACTACGAAATCGACGCTGAAAGCGGTGCCATCCTCTCCGTTGACCGCGATACCGGACGCAACGGCAACACCACCGCCAACAACGGCCAGCAAAACAACACCACTCAGCAACAGCAAAATACCACCACAGGTCCACAGGCTGAAGGGGAAATCACCGCTGACGAAGCCAAATCCATCGCCCTGCAACACGCCGGTCTCGCTGAAGCTGATGTGCTTTACGTCAATGTTGAATACGACCGTGACAACATCCACAATGAATGGAGCGTAGACTTCGCCACTCAAGACACCGAATACGACTATGAAATCAATGCCGCCGACGGCAGCATTCTGAAATCTGAAAAAGAAGCGCATACACGCTAAACGAACACAAACAAAAGTCCCTTGTTGTGCACAACCATGCACAACAAGGGACTTTTTATTTTTTAGCATTTAACGATAAGACTTTTCAAAAATACGAACACAATCCTCATCACTTAATGGCGCCGGGTCTGCATCAAACAGAACGCCCATGGTTACACGCGCATTTTTTGCCAAAACAGTAAATTCATCTTTGGTGATACCATAATCCGACATTTTTAGATGGTCAACGCCACAGTCTATTTGCAGCTGTTCAAGCATGGTGATAAAATCCTGGGCCTTGTCGGCTTCCGGCATGCCCATGGCCTGTGCCATTTTAATAAAACGTTCATCACAAACATGCTGATCAATAAAATGCTGGTAATACGCCTTCGAAATCATAATTAAGCCAGCACCATGCGGCAAATTGTGATGATAAGCACTCATGGCATGTTCCAGAGAATGTTCACTGGTGCACGATCCTGTCACCATAGAATAGCCGGAAAGCGTATTGGCAAACGCCACCTTTTCGCGCGCCTCCATATTCGCCCCATCTTGAACAGCGGCAGCCAAATGGTTGGCAACATTTTCAATCGCTGTCAAAGCCACCATATCTGAAAACAAATTGGCAGATTTAGAAATATACACCTCCGTACTATGAAACAGCGCATCAAAGCCTTGAAATGCTGTCAGCTGCGGCGGCACGGTCACCATAAGCGCAGGATCAACGATTGACAACACGGGGAACAGGCTGTCATACCCACCAAAGCCGATTTTTTCATAGCTTTCATCGTTCGAAATGACACCAAACTGGTCCACTTCACTGCCAGTGCCAGCGGTGGTCGTAATAGCAACGACAGGCAAAGGCTGTTCCGTCAGAACTGCCCCCTTGCCACTGCCGCCCATGACATAATCCCACAGATCACCGCTGTTCGTTGCCATAGTGGCAATCGCCTTGGAAGCATCCATCACACTGCCGCCGCCCAAAGCGACAACAAAATCACACGACTGCTCTCGTGCAAAAGCCGCACCTGCCATAACAGTGGATTTCAATGGGTTGGCCTCAACACGGTCAAATAATACATATTCCGCACCAGCCTGCGTCAACTGTGCCTGCACACGGTCCAGCGCACCGCTCTCCTTGGCTGAACACCCACCAGACGTCACCAATAACGCCTTTTTTCCCGGCAGCGTCTGCTTGCCCAATTCGTCCAACGCACCTGTGCCAAAGATCCATTTTGTTGGCATAAATACTGTAAAACTCATGGTTGTTACCTCCATAACCGATCAAAACAACAACTATATTGCTCCTATCTGTTAAATAAAAAAAGTACCTTTACGAGCAATGCCCTTAAAGATACTTCTATCATAGAACAACTGTTTTTTTAGAACAAATACCTAGTTTTCATGCGCTCCCATGCTTAAAGAGCATTTTATATGGTCAATGAACTTGGTTGCCGCCAAACTAAACGGCTGCCCCCGTTTCCATGCCAGCATGCTTGTCGTTAAAAGCTCAGGATATAAGGGGCGACACACAATCTTCTTAGGATCCCAAAATGATACCGATCCCTCGATCACCAATGAATACGCCGATCCCTGATGAACCAAAAATGCACTATTCGTACTTAAATTTCCAGTAAGCACAATGTTTAAATGATGATAATAATCGCCAAACCAGCTTGCCAATTCACTCTGAACACTCATACGATGCGGAAGAATCAAAGGCAGCTTCATCAAATCCTTCGCTGTGACATGGTCCTGTGCCGCCAACGGATCCTTTGGATTCATGAGTGCTACCCAACGCTCGGTTCTTGCCAAGCGAATATACTCAAAACGCTCCATATCAATAGGCTCCAAAAGCAAACCAATGTCCAAGAGACCCTGATCCATTTGTTCTTTTACAAGATCAGCCGTAGCTGTAAACAACTCAAACCGTACATGCGGGTAACGTTCTCTAAAAGAAGAAATCAACTCCAACAACAGCTGCGTCGACGCCAGTTCCCCGCAGCCCAGAGAAATTTTTCCTTCCACCTGGGCATCCTGAGCTGCAAGCTCCTGCTCCGTCTTATCGACAAGCTGTAAAATTTCTTCCGCCCGACGACGCAGTAAAAACCCCTCGTTTGTCAGCGTCACCCTGCGTGCCCCACGATTAAACAACTTCACGCCCACTTCCTGCTCCAACTGCGCCAACTGCCGGCTCAGCGTCGGCTGCGTGATATGCAACACATCTGCCGCCTTTGTAATGCTTTCCTCACGAACCACCGCCAAAAAATACCGCAGCACACGAATCTCCATACCACCCACTCCTCTCAAACAATAATACCTATTTTTCCATTTTAGCACAATGATATTGTACGATCAATTTTACCAAAAGCGAAAGCCCCGCACCACTCTATGGTGCGGGGCTTTCGTGTTCTTATGACACCGGTTGAATGTTCAGTTCTGCGTCTTTGCGAAGGTAGAAGTTGCCAACGAGGGCGGCGGTTTCATCATCGGCAGGGCCATCGCTGAGAACGAGAAGAATATCGTCTTGCACGTCGGCGCCATAATTGATGACTTGGTTGTCATTCATGATGTCACCAGCAAGGTAAGCGGCAATGAAGTCGTCAAGGCTGATGGTGCCCATGAGGTTGGTGCGTGATGCTTCTTCATTCGGACGATAAACGCCCACTTCATAACGGCTAAGCATGTCGTTTAACAGATCGCTCTCATTTTCCAAGAAGCCTTCTTCACGCCACTGATTCAACAGGGCTGCTGTGGCTGTATCCCCTTCATAAAGTGTCAGGGTATCGCTCCAGTCAATGGTGTTCTGACCGTACTCATTCTTGGTCAATGCACTGTACATGATGCTGCCAATGACACGTGTCTGATAAACATCGGCGCTGCGCTTTTCAAGATCGCTCTGTACAGCTTTGAGCAATGCCTCTGCCCGGCGCAGCCCATCTTTTTCGTCTTTAACAAGCGAGGTGGTCGCCTGAACAGAGCCTTCATTCTGTGGCACCTGAATGAGGTAGGTGCTATAGCCACCAATATAATCAGACAAGACTGGAAAATAGGTCATTTCGAGAATGTCGTTGATATCGGCATCCATCAAACTTGCCCATGTGGCCTGGCTGACTTTCGCATCATTCAGCAATGGGGTCATGATGGCTTGCGCATCTTCTTCGGTGAGGGTGTAGTTGCGCGTATTCTGACCAAAGAAGGTCTTATAGGTCAGCGTAAGGGTTGTCAGATTCGGAACATTTTCCTCATCGTCTTGGATCACGTAATTTTTTTCCTTTGCCTGTTCTGCGGCAGCCATGACTTCTTTGATCACTTCCGGATCAGAAGCAAAACGGTTTGATACTTCGGTTGGACGATTGCTCGCATTGTCACTGATCAATACGGCGCCTTTTACGTTTGACGCATCAGGCAGGCGCTGATCGAGGCTGAGCATCCCGCTCTGGAATCCGATCATCACAGCGAGGGCGGCCACCAGCCCTACAATGGTGCTGAAATAGTGGCGGCGTACACCGTCTACATCCATGCTGTACACCATTTCGGCAATCATGTGCACCACAATCATGGCAATGACAGCGCCGATAACAAGGCCAACGATGTTTTCGGTAATCATTTCTCTAAAGAAGAGCCCGCATAACACAGCGCCCAGGAACACGTAAACAGCTTTAATGACGCTGCCGACGCGCGGATAGATCAAAGTGTCACCTGTTTTTTCAACAGCACGGCGCTGATAGAGCGCATAGGTGGCTGCAAAGAGCGCTGCGATTAAGACAAGGTACACAATGGTCGTTACAAGCGGCCATACCAATAGCGATGGCGGATAACTGCTGGCATCTTCGGAACTTGAAAGCGCCGGATTCAGCATATTAAAAAGAACCACCGCATTACCATTGCTTCTCATGAATCCTGTGAGAATGTTAAAGCGTGTCAGATGTTCCAGCAGGCCAACTTGGCCAATGGTGTTGTTGAAGGCGCCAGCAATGCTCATGAAGACCATGCCTGCCAACGGCACACTGACATGCAGCACAACTGTCATCAGCACTTGCCCCATTGAATTGGCAGTAAGCTGTCCTGCAAACAAGGTCACTGCCAGGGAAAGCAGGAACACCAGCATGATATAGCAGAAGTGAAGACCAGCCGCCGCTGTCAGGTTGGCTGCCAATGCCGTGCTAAATGCTGGTACGGTAACCCAGACCACCACAATATCCACCACGGTAATCACGATCAAAAGCAGCAGCTGCACCAGAAGCAGCGCCAAAATGCGAGCACTCAGCAAACCTTGACGCGTGATTGGCAAACTATGGTAGAAGTTCGACTGATTCGGCACGTTCTGGTAGCGGGTGGCATAGAGACCGCCAACAACCCCCAACGCTAAAGCCAGATAGTAGAACGGTGTAAAGTAACCAATAAAAAAGGTAGAAAGCAACGTTACATTATTGTAGCTGCTGTAGCTCGTCATTTGTAAGAGCATCCAGGCAGGCCCCGCTGCCAGATAGATGACGCCTAAAAGCAAGATGAAGCTGCGCATCTTGTGCAACTGGTCACGCACATTTTTACCGAGATTATTGTAAGATGTCTTCGATGTCATAACCGAGCACCTCCATTTCAGTAATAAAGATCTCTTCCAGTGTCAGCGGCAGCATTTCTGCATACAGCGGTGCCATGGCGTTGATCTTCGCCTCGATGTCTTCTTGTTTCCCCCGCACAATCATCGAGATCATGCGGCCACGCTGTTCAAAAGTGAGTGGTTGGAGGGCTGCAAAATCCTCGCGGCGCCGCACCATCTTAAACGCTGTTTGCAGCTTGAAGATGTCGCTTTCGAGGTCATCCAGCGAACGCTGAAAAACCAGCTTGCCCTGATGCAAGAGGCCGATATGGTCGCAAATGTCTTCAAGCTCGCGCAGATTGTGGCTGGCAATGACTATGGTCGTCCCCACATCCAGCACCAAATCTGAAAAAATGTTTTTCACAGCACGCCGTTTCACAGGATCCAGCCCATCGAATGTTTCATCACACAAAAGCACCGCCGGCTTTGCCGCCAGCCCAAGAATGATGTGCGCCTGGCGCAGCATCCCCTTGGAATAGGTTTTAAACGGCGCCTTGGCATCAAGGCTAAAACGTTCCGCCATGTCAAAGGCAAGCTTTTTATCATAATCAGGATAGATGCGTGTATACCATTGTGCCATCTGAGCAATGGAACTGTGACGATCGGTATATTGGTCATCAGAAATATAAAACATGCGCTCTTTGGTTAGTGGCTGTTCAAACACAGGCGCACCATCGATCTGCACACTGCCTTTGTTAGGACGATAAATACCCGCCATCAAACGCAGCAGCGTCGATTTTCCGCTGCCATTCGAGCCGACCAAGCCATAAATGCAGCCAGAGGGAATCTCTGTGTCCACACCACGCACACCAAAGTGTTTTTCAAAGCGCTTGGTCACGTTATCAATCGTAATCATAGTCTCTCTCCTCCTTCTTTTTCAGACTGAAAGCGCGTTGTCACCCGCGCCAAAATATCGTCAAGCGATACATACAAGTCTTTCAAAACATCCACTGCCTGATCAAGCTGTGTAAATGCCTGCGGCAAGCGCTGATCTTTTAATGCTTCGCCATCAACTGCCACAAAACTGCCGCGGCCTGGACGAGAATAAATGATGCCACGCTCTTCGAGCAGCCCATAAGCTTTCTGAATGGTGTTGGGATTGACCGCCAGATCTTTTGCCACAGACCGCACACTTGGCAGCTGCTCATCTTTGAGAAGCGCACCACTGATGATGAGATTTTCGATATTTTCAAGGATTTGCTCATAAATTGGTTGTGCGCTGCGCTGGTTGATTCGGAACATGCAATGTCCTCCTTTCTCCATGCTGTACTAGTGTACTATCATTCATAGTACAGTTATTATACATGATACAAATTTTCCACGTCAAGCATTTTTTGAGAAGAAACCACCGCCATGCGCACAATACACAGCCTCAAAATCAAAACCACCCGTTGAACGGGTGGTTTGATAGGCCCTATAAGGGCCTGTTACTTGTGGTTGCACTCTTAAGAGTGCTTTGAACAGGTCTGTCAACCACACTCTTATCACCGGCTGCCCCTTCAAAGGGGCTCGTCGGTGTTTTCTTTTACTTTCGTTTTCCTTTCATTCTTTTTTATCTTTTATCTCACTTTTTTCTTTTGCCTCCTTTCACTGGCTCACCCGTAAACGGGTCCACAAATTCTTTCAAACTCAACTGATCATTCATGATATCTTCCTGCAATTGATTGTCTATATATTCTCGTATAGCATTTTCATATTTCCCAACTGTATCTACATAATACCCTCGACACCAAAAGTAGCGATTTCCGTACTTATATTTTAGATTTGCGTGACGATCAAATATCATTAGACTACTTTTCCCTTTTAGATACCCTACGAATTGTGCTACACTCATATGCGGCGGTATCTCTACTAACATATGAATATGATCCGGGCAACATTCTGCTGCTATAATGTTTACTCCCTTTCTTTCGCACAGGCTTCGTAATATTTTCCCTATGTCCGCTTTTAAATGACCATAGATTGCTTGTCGACGATACTTTGGAGCAAAAACAATATGATATTTACATCTCCATTTTGAATGTGATAAACTTTTTACATCATGGTAATCCATGTCAAAACCCTCCTGTGTATTGAATAAGTGGTTGGCAGACCAACTTGATTTTAACACAGGAGGGTTTATTTTCATTCACTAAAGTATAATTTATTTACCACCAGCAGAGCTGGTGGTTTTTTCATGCCTATTCAGCGCCCAACAAACAAAAGCCCTGCAGCGCACAGGCTGCAGGGCTTTTGCAAAAAAGAAACAGAGGCCATTGGCCTCTGCGAAAACATCCTCTGTTACACCAAATCTAAACCATGCTGCATAAAACGATCAGTTATGGTCAAAACTAACCTGCAGCTCGACAATGTCCTGATACCGCTCCTGAAGTTCTTTATGTTCCGGACTTTCCAGATATGTTTTGAGATCTTCAAGGCTGCGCAATTCAACGGTGATCATCAGATCCATATTGCCTTCCCGCCCAACAATGTTGCGGTATACCTGTGGATTGACGATGCCTTCGTGCTGCTTCTCCAGCTGCTCGAACTTATCCGCGAAAACATCAATGATATTTTCTGTCAGCGCATTTTCTTTGAACCTTAATAATAAATAATGGACCATCGGGATCTCCCTCCTTTAGGCTCTTGGTTATTATAACATATGTAACAAAATGGTTGCAAACATTCTCAGGCAGTTTCGTGAAATTTTTCTCCGGTCTGTCCCCCATTAGCGGACAAAAAGAGACACCCTCTGATTGGACCGATCCCCTCAGACGGTGTCTCCACAACAATTGATTTATGATTTTGGCTTTCGGATGAATCCTTCTTTTTCCTCTTTCTCAGCATTGAGGCGTTCCATTTCTTTCGGCATCAGGATGGCGCCACCATTTTCAAAAAATGCAGCCCGTTCTTCTGCCGTCATAAGATCAAGACGGCGCTGACGTTCGTAGTAACGCAGAAAATACACACCCATCCCCACAAAGATCACCGCAAAGACAAAGGCCAGCACACTATGACCGCTCACAGCAACCATCATCATAATGATCGCCATGACAAAGTCAATGATGGCCGTTACAAGGTTGATTGTTTTCTTCAAGATTCTCCACCCTTCCTCAGCTGCTGAGACCTGTCATCCAGCTTCATTTCATGCTATACTGATTGTACCATGTTCCACCAATAATTGCCACCCCATACGGCAGCCGCCGATGGAGGGCCCTACGAAAGGAGATCATGAACCATGGAATTTGAATACACCTGTCCAAGCCTTTGGAAAGGACTGAATGACAGCGAGCGCGACGCGCTTTTTGCTTACAACGAACGCTATAAAGCTTTTCTCGACACCGGCAAAACCGAGCGTGAATGTGCTGCAGAAATGACACGCCAGGCACTCGCTGCTGGCTTTGTACCACTGGACGACATCTTAGCCAGCGGCACCATGCCTGCTGCCGGCACAAAGATCTGCTACAACCATAAAAACAAAGCCGTTGTACTCTTCGTCATTGGCGAAAAGCCACTGGAACAAGGCATGCACATCGTCGGTGCGCACATCGATGCGCCACGCCTCGACCTCAAAGCGCATCCACTCTACGAAGACAGTGAACTGGCTTTGCTCAAAACCCACTACTATGGCGGCATCAAAAAATACCAGTGGACCTGCCTGCCACTGGCACTGCACGGCCTCGCCTACACCGTTGATGGCACTCCAGTGACCCTGCGCCTCGGCGACGAACCTGGCGATCCGGTGCTCTACATCACCGACATTCTGCCACACCTTGGCAAGCGCCAGAACGACATGAAACTCTCTGAAGCCATCACCGGCGAACAACTCAACGCCATTATCGGCCACATTCCAATGGATGACGATGATGAAAAAGAACCGATCAAAGCCGCTATTCTGCGCGCTCTGCACGATAAGTACGGCCTCGTTGAAGAAGATCTCTTGCTCGCCGAACTCGAACTCGTGCCTGCACAAAACGCCGTCGATGTCGGCCTCGACCGCGGCCTCATCGCTGCCCACGGTCATGATGACCGCTCCTGCGCCTATGCTGCCTTTGAGGGCCTGCTTGGCGTAGAAAAGCCAGAAACCACCGCCGTCGGTCTCTTTGTCGACAAAGAAGAAATCGGCTCCGTCGGCAACACCTCTATGAGCGCGCGTTATTTTGAAAACATCCTCGCTGAACTCTTCGCCCTCGCCGGCAAAGACACCGAACTCAGTGTGCGCCGTGCCTTGGCAAACAGCTACGTCCTCTCCGCTGACGTCACTGCCGCACTGGACCCAACCTTCCCAGACGTCATGGACAAACGCAACACCGCCTTTTTAGGGAAAGGCGTTGCCCTCTGCAAATACACCGGCGCCCGTGGCAAAAGTGGCTCCAACGATGCCAACGCCGAATTTCTTGCCAAACTCCGCAGCGCCTTCAGCGCCGCCGGCGTGCCATGGCAAACCGGCGAACTCGGCCGTGTCGACGAAGGCGGCGGCGGTACCATCGCCTACATTCTCGCCGAACGCGGTGCAGAAGTCGTCGACTGCGGCGTGCCAATGCTCTCTATGCACGCACCAATCGAACTCGCCAGCAAAGCCGACCTCTACTTCACCATGCGCGCTTACCGCGCCTTCTTCGAAGCGACACTGTAAAACTGCATAATCATCGGGACCCTATCACAGTCATTCTTCTTTGTGATAGGGTCCTATTCTTTTATCCTATATCAGTCTCCATTTATCGTAATTTTCAAATGAATCAGAAAGATAATTGACGTCGCTCCCACTTATTGATATAATAAAAATCAGTTATGACATTAAGGCCATTTTAAGGTTTATAAAGGAGCCTCATAATTCGTCAACAAGGAGGAACGACCAAACGGCACATGAGCTCCTAACAATATCATGAATCACTGTAAAATAGGGAGGTTAGATTACAATGACGCGATCAAACAAAAAACGTAGTAGAAAAGCTGTCAGCCTTTTAGTAACTGTTTCTATGTTGTTGACCTTAATGCCAATCGCAAGTTTCGCTGAAGACACGCCACCACCGATTTTTTCAGATGTTGCCAATGACGCATGGTATAAAGAAGCTGTCGACTATGCAACAACCAATGGTCTTCTTGTTGGCGTGGCCGATGATCAATTTGGGCCAGAACAAAATGTAACCCGCGGCATGGTTGTTACGGTTATGTGGCGACAAAGCGGCTCACCACAAAACGACGGCCAATCTGCATTTTTAGATGTTCCCGCTGATCAGTGGTATGCACAAGCCGTTTCCTGGGGTGCTGAACAAGGCATGGTCGGCGGCTACGATGCACAGACATTTGGACCAAACGATCCCGTAACACGAGAACAGCTTGTCGCATTTATGCAGCGTTTTGCTGAAAAGAATGATGAAAATGTCGCCACCAGCGATGATGCAATTCTTGACAAATTCTCTGACGCCAACGCCGTTTCTGACTGGGCAAAAAATGCTGTTATCTGGGGCTTAGAAAATAAGATAATTGGTGGTATGACCGACACCTTGCTCGCACCGCAAAGCAGTGCAACCAGAGCGCAATATGCCACCATCCTCATGCGTACAGGCGCAACCATCTCCGATGAAATTGATCTCAGCAATTACGATAAGGTAACCTATTATCATAATGGCGACATCATCACCGTCGACGAAAATACTGGTGAAGATGAAAACGGTGCACCAATTTATGCTAAAGCCGTACTTGCCGGTGATGGTTATATCATTGCTGTCGCTTATAGTGATGATGACGTTGCCAAACTTGAAAAGCTCTTGGCCGATGCAGATTATGAGGATGTGGACCTGAAAGGTGAAACCATGATCCCTGCTTTCGTTGATGCCCATAGCCATATTGACAGTGTAGGTCGTTATGTTAGCGCCTCTCCTTCAGCAGGTGTAACAAGTTTAGAAAATCTTGTTGCGATCGGTAAAAAAGATTTTGACGCTTGGGTAAACGACCATACTTATGACAGTGTATACGGCCCTATTGAACCAGGCGGTAAAAATTGGTTTATAACCAGTGGTTATGACAACACTGCATTCGTTGATGGCTGGGAAGAAATGGGATTGGCACCATATGCTATGCCTACCAAAGAAGTCTTAGACATGATCTCCACCGACTATCCTATTATGTATAGCCATGCAAGCGGACATTTATCCGTTGTTAACAGCTTGGGGATGGAACTTTTAGAAAAAGCTGTTAAAGAAAAAGGATTGGAAGACTATGCAAATCCGGAAGTCAATTGGCCAAAAGATGAAAACGGTGAATACACCGGATTATTGAATGAAAACGGTAGTTTTGTTATTTCACAACTCGGATTTAATTCGACCGAATCTACCAGAACAGCCAGTCCTTCCACTGTATTAGAAAATGCAATGGATGTTTATGCTAGTTATGGCATCGCTAGTGGTATTATCGGTGGCGGCGGCGGTGATAAAACTGCATTAATGGAAGGAATTCCAGAAGATGAACGCATCATCGATATCACCAGTTTGGTTGGTTATGACCAACGCACTGAAGTTCTTAACGGCACTACGACTGCAAACAGTACGTACAACGATGACTACAACCTGAAATATGGCGCTGTAAAAATGTTCTTAGATGGTTCTCCACAAGGAAAAACCGCTTGGTTTGCTGTTGATGAAAACGACCCATCCGGCGGTGGTTACTATCGCGATGCCACTGAAACACTACTTACCAATGAAGATGCAAGCAATGCTTGGTGGTGGGGTGAAGCAGAAGGTAAAATTGTCGATTCTGAAGTTTTGACCGAAAGATTCACCAATCTTATGAAGGAAGGCATCCAATTCCATTGCCACGCTAATGGCACCGGCGCCATTCAACAATTCATTGATTGTTACAGAAATGCGCTGATCGCTAATGGCATAGATTTGAATGATGAGGAAGCTATAAAAGAAATGCAAGACAAAATTCGTCCCGTTATCATTCACAGCCAAACCATTACTGACAAACAGTTACAAGAATGTAAAGATCTCGGGCTTAACATTTCTTATTTTACTGATCATGTCTTCTATTACGGGGACTATCATCTCTACTCAACCTTAGGTCCTGACAGAGGACAACGTATCAGCCCAATGCGCGATACTCTGGCAGACGATATGGGAATCAACGTTACTATGCACCAAGATAGTCCAGTTGCACCACCAAAGATGCTGTTCTCTGTCTACAATGCCGCAACCCGTATCACCAGAGATGGTCAAGCGATTGGCCGTGGGTCTGCAGATGGTTCCAGTGACAACGACAAACGTATCACTGATTGGAGCAACAAAGCTTATGATACGCGTGATGAACGCATTAGTGCTTACGAAGCATTAAAATGCGTTACCATCAATAGCGCATGGCAAAACTTTGATGAAGATGAAAAGGGCTCCATCAGCGTTGGAAAACAAGCTGACTTTGCAATTCTCAATGTCAATCCTCTAACCCAAGAATTCTTAGGATTAACTCCTCAAGAAGTTCAGAATGGACAATTCGTTGAACAAACCATCAATAATGACACCGTTATTTTTGAAAAATAGTTTGATCGTGTCTCTCTATGGAGCTTGGAACATCTGAAAATTGCTCAATGCTCCATAATCCACCACACGCACCCAAACGGGTGCGTGTTTTTATGTGCAGACGCAAAAACAGCAAGGACCTTTCTGGCGACAGGTGCCTTGCTGTTTTTTAGATGACGCGTTCTTTGTTGATGACGAGCGCAAATTCGCAGCCGAGTTGTTCGGCGGCTTTGCGGCAGAGAATCATGCGTTCGAGGAAGATCTCGAAGTAGTCCATGACAGAGCAAACCGATTTATCGAGTTTCAATGATGCTTGGATGAGGTGTTTATCGACTTTGACAACGCTTTGCTTGACGGCGAAATTGACGCGGTCGTGCTTGTCAAAGGTCGATGCATCTTTATTGCGCACACGAGTTTGACGCACGTCGGTTTTGTCGGCGATGATGATGGCCGCAGTGACGGCGTCGACTGGGTAAGCGTTTGGCTCGTCGTGATTGCCAATGGCGGTGATGACGGCGGCGACGTCTTCCGGTTTCATGCCCATGTGATCAAGAATGCGCATTGCCATAAGCGCGCCGGTCTGCGCATGGTCATGACGATTGACGACGTTGCCGATGTCGTGCATATAGCCCGCTATGCGCGCGATTTCAATGTCATGCTTCGGATAATCAAGATCCTTGAGGATTTTGCCCGCCACCGAAGCCACATGCGTTACATGGGCGAAGCTGTGTTCAGTGAAACCCATGCCCATCAGGGTGCGATCGGCTTTCTCGATGTATACGCGAATGGTTTCATCGTTTTTGATGTCTTCAAATTTAATTTTCAATGGTCGTTTTTCCTCCCTTCTTCTTTACACTTTAGACATCTTAACATAGGATTGTTGCGATCGTTACAGGATTTTGGTAAAGATTTTGTAAAGTTTTGCCAGCACACAAAAAAACAGAACCTGTAAATACAGGTTCTGTCGAGGATTGGATGCAACGTTTTCATCTTACTGGAACAGGAACAACGCATATGGAATACCAGCCACCCAGGCAACGATCATCGAGGAGATAACAATGAGGAAACCATACTTGTAAATGTCCGATGTTCGGCACCATTGTGTGTTGCCATGCAGCAGCGCCGCCATTGGCGAAGCAGCTGGCGTAAGCAGCGCAAAATGGCAGGTGAAAACGAGCAGGGAAGTCAACGCCAGTGGTGCAATGCCAAGCTGCAAGGCGAATGGATAGAATACCGGCAAGAGGATCGCACCAACAACGTTGTTAACAGCAAAGTTGGTGATGATGACCGCGGAGAATACGGCAATCATCAGGAAGGTGATGGCAGAACGGCCTTCAAAGAGTGGGCTGAGCACTTTTAACAAGAAGTTTGTCACACCGGTTTCATCAGCAGTGAGCACGCTGGACAGCGGCATAACAACTGCAGTCAGCATGAGAACGTCCCACTGCATGCCTTTGCTGCACACTTCTTTAAAGTTAAGAATTGGTTTGCCATCCACTTTCAGGGCACACATTACAGCAACCAGGACCATAGCCGTGCCGACAGCATCGAGTTTTTTCAAGATGGCGGCCAGGAAGAAGGTCTGAGGCAGTACGCTTGGCACAAGAAGCAGTACAATGAGAACTGCCACAAAGATGAGAATGGCCTTCTGCTGTCTGTTGAGGGACAAGTCCACGTCTTTAAAGGAATCTTCGTTGAGGTTCTTCAAGAGCGACACGTCAATGTGGAACACAAGTTTGCCCAGCAAGGTGAACACGAGAATGCAGAGCAAGCAGAGCGGCAGCGTGAAGCAGGTATAGGTGAGGTAGTTGACACTAAGTCCAGACAGGTCTTTTAAGATGCCAAAGACAAGAATCCCAACCGGACGGAATGGAAATACAGAAAGCCCGAAGGTTGCCGCCATGACCACACCAACAACCATGAAGGATGGGAACGGCTGATAAGGCTTGTAGCCTACTTGATTACAAATGCTGTACCATATCGACCAGCAAATGATGATCGTTGGAATGGTACTGGTCACCGCGGCCAAAAGGAACGCTGCCCCAAGGAACACAAACGTGAATACCCAAGGCTTGCCCAGCACCCATTTGCGGGTGATGAGGAACATCGCAATAAAACGGCTGACACCGGACTGTTCAACAATACCGGCAACGACGATCATAAAGAAAATGAGCATCTGTGTGGTGCTTCCCCAGCCGCCTGCCAGCACATCGGCGACCGACATGCCGCCGATGAGGACAAGCGCCACACAGCCAAGAATGCTCGGCCAAATGAGTCCGATGGTCATCCAGCCGAAAAGCAGCCCAATAAAGATGCCAACGATGTTCATACCCAGCGGGGTAATAGGATCAATCGCTGGAAGCTGGCCAAAGCCAAACATAATAACAATAGTAATAAGTGCTTTGATATAATATGATGTATTTTTTGCGGCAGGTGCCGTCGAAGCAGACATGAGTAGTACCCCCTTATGAAAACAGGCGCTTCTCTCTTTCGTGGTTGTGTGTCCAAGAGAGAAGCGCCTTATTTCGAGCATTAATTAGCGAATCTTATCGCGGAATTCGAGTTTAAAGGTGCCATCCTTTTCTTTTTCAATGGTCTGGAACTTATTGCCGAGCAATGGGTTGGTGAAGGTGTAGTCGGAGCGACGATGGCAGCGGCCGCGGGATTCTTTGCGGTTTTCGCTCATCAGGGCAACGGCTTCACCGACATCGATGAGATCAAAGACTTCAAGCGCACGCATCAGTTCATGGGCGTTGTCGGCCTTCATCTGCGCACGTGCATACTTGCGCAGATCGCGGATGTACTTCAGGCCAGCCTTCATGAGGCTTTCGGAGCGCAGCTTCATGCCGACGTATTCACGCATAATCTGCTGCAGCATGGAGTTGGCTTCTTTCCATGTTGCGCCTTCTGGACGGCTGAGCAGGTCATTGATCAAGGCGATTTCTTCGTCGATCACTGGGTTGCCTTCGACAGAAACATCATCGACGGTCTTGGCATAAGCGCTGGCACTTTCACCGCAGATCTGACCAAATACAGCCGCACTGGTGATGTCGCCGCGTACGTTGCCGGTAGCATTACCAGCGGCATAGAGCCCTGGGATGGACGCACCGCCATCGATGCCGATGTCGAGACCGCGGCCAGTGAAGTTGTATTCAAAGGTACCAAATTCAACCATTTCCTTGCGCAGGTCAATGTCGTACTGTTCCAGATAATCAACGATGGAGGAATCCCCTTCAGAAAGGAAGGCATTCATCATATAATCCATGTCTTCTGGATTGGTTTCGCTGCAGTTCATATACACTGGACCGCTGCCGTCTTCCATCTTTTCTTCAAAAACATTCTGCCAGATATCAGCGGTAACGTCACCCAGTTCTTTCGTAGGCTTGGTAACGAATGGGCCGACTGGCTTGCCGTCAAAATCAGTGAGCACGCCAATCCAGGTGGCTTTCCCGGCACGAGCAAAATATTTAGGGCCGGAATGAACGTATGGCAGATCAAGGTTGACCAGTTTTGCACCAGCACGCAGCGCCATCGCCTGGCCGCCGCCAGTGTCGGCTGGGCAGTTGGCAACGTTGAATGGGTATGCTGGGTTTACGCCAGGATAGAGGCGCAGTGCATTCCCAGTGGTGATGATCACAGCCTTCGTCTGGAAAGTGACAAGTTCTGGTTCTTCGTTGGCCACGTTAATACCGAGGGCGCCGATGACACGGCCTTCGTCGTTGGTCAGCAGCTGATGCACAACGGTCTTGTTCATAATCTTAGCACCGCAGGATTTTGCTTTCTTGGTCAGTAATGGCTTCTGGTCTTTGCCATCATACTTCAAATGGTAACGTCTGCGGCCTGGCATCGAGTGACCAAGGAATTGATATTCGCCAGTAGGGCGCATGTTGATGCCATAAGATTCCCATTTCTGAACCAGTTCAAAAGAACGTTTCATCATCAAACGCAGCAAATCGTAGTCCTGCTGAGGCCCGATGAGGGTTTCTGTGACTTCACGAATGATTTCATTAAAATCGTCGCCGTGGTAGTCTGGAATGTAACAAATAAAGTGGTCATTACCGGTTGCACCGCAGCCAGAGCGTCTGGTGTCAGCCTTTTCAGCAACGATGACATCTGCGCCTTGTTCTGCTGCAGCAATCGCTGCCTGCATGCCAGCGATCCCGCCGCCGACAATCAATACGTCTGTTTTAACGACATCCTGTCTCACATTGAGTTTCATGGTCAAACGCCCCTTTCTTCTTTATCCACTTCGATATGCAGCATCATATGAGACAATGGATATCTAAGCTTAATGGCCTGTTTTGGACAATCAATGGCACAAGCACGGCAGTGCCAGCATTCTTCAGGATACTGAACAACAATTTCCTTTTCGTTGTTCTCGTCTACCTTCACATGGATAACATCCAGCGGGCAAATTTGGGCGCAAGTCCCACATTTGATACAAAGATCTCGATCAATTACCGGTGGCATAATCAACACACTCCTCTTAAATAAGTTTTATTTTTGTTATCTATCTCCTTTGTTGTTTATAGTTTATAACAGCTGATTTTATTTGTTAACTTCCCGCTCATTATGCCGCCCATTCCCAACAGGCATAATGCCTCAACCATCGCTTATAGCAGTAACGCCGGCCGCAAAAAAAATCTGAATTACGTCGCCAATATCACTTGATTTTCTCAAGCCACTAAAGAAAACAACTTACAAAATGACGAAGGCTGGATGTATCGATACCGTATTGCCCCACTAACCGCCATGACCTGCCTGAACGTCTTTAATGCTGCGATGCATTCACAAGCAGCCTTCTTGCATATGAGCATAAAAAGCGCCCCACAGCGCAGCCTCGATGTCGATGATCTCGAGCATCTGCACCAGAGACACTTATCATAAAAATGGGGAGCATTTTGATGGCTAAAACGTCAGAAATGCTCCCCATAACATTTTGCGACAGCTTTAGCATTGATCGTTTTCTGCCGCACGCGAAAGGGGCTGCCGCTTATTGATCAGCGGCAGCCCCTTCGACTGCAATTATTATTCAATGGTCTCTGCGGCATGGTCGCAGACCAGCGTCATGGCACCGGTGTAGCTGTCCATTACATAGCCGGACACATGAATGTCTTTTGGCACCAATGGATGGTTCACCACCACTTCCACCGATTCTGCCACGGATTTTTCCACCGTTTCAAAACCAGCGAGCCAGCGCTCGAAATCAATGCCGCAATAGCGCATAAGATCGATGGCACGCTGCGTGACCCCGCGCTTTTTCATTTCTTCCAGCATCCCGTCGCTGTCGATATGGCTGACACCGCAGTCGGTGTGACCAATGACCATGATTTCTTCAACACCCAGTTCGTAAATGGCAATGAGCAGACTGCGCATGGCACTGCCAAATGGGCTGGAGATCACACCACCAGCATTCTTGATAATCTTTGCATCGCCGTTCTTGATGCCCAGCGCCGCCGGCAGCAGTTCAATCAGCCGCGTATCCATGCAGGTCACGATGGCCAGCTTTTTATTCGGATATTTGTCAGTGGCAAACTGTTCGTAGTCTTTGTCCGCCACAAATTGTTTGTTGTACGCAAGAATCTCTTCGATCATGAATTACCCTTCCTTTTCCAATAAAATAACTGCCGCCCGCGCAGCAGAATTTTTCTTTCTAGTGTAGAACAAAGCCGGTGGTTTTTCAAGGCAAGATGCCTGCGCCAAAAAATCCTGATGCACGCACGTTGAGACAAACAACTGGTACACAGGAAAGTACCACACCTCAAGGTACGTACTTTGCTTTTTGCTTCATTCTTGTTATGATGGTCATGCTGCCTTGTATGATTGCGCTGAAAAAACACAGCTGCAAAGACAGTTTTATTTCAAAGAAAGGGAAAAAGCAGCAGGTCTCTCAGCTTGTCTGCTTCATATATTGACAATGTCTCACGTTCATTCAACAGAAAAACTGCTGGACGAAACCAGCATTCGCAGGCTGATTCTCCAGCTTGGCATTCCTGCCATGCTGGGCCAATTCTTCAACATTCTCTACAGCATTGTAGACAGGATCTTTGTCGGCAAAATTCCTGGTGTCGGAGAGACAGCGCTGGCAAGCATCGGTGTCTGTGCGCCAGCGCTGACAGCCGTATCTGCCTTCGCCTATATGGTCGGCATCGGCGGCGCCTCCAGCATGAGCATCTTACTGGGCCGCAAGGACCCGGCGCGCGCCAAATCCATGCTGGGCAACGCCGTGTTTCTCCTGCTGCTTATCTCCGTGATGGTAACGGTGCTGCTGCTCCTGGTCAAGCGGCCCTTTCTCTATACCTTGGGCTGCAGCGATGCGATGTATCCCTACGCATCGATCTATTTCACCATCGCAGTCTCCGGCACACTGGCATCCCTTCTCGGCACCGGTCTGAATCAATTCCTGCTGGCGCAAGGTTTCGCCAAACCCGGCATGATCTCGGTGGTGCTGGGGGCTGTGATCAATTCCTGCCTGGACCCGCTTCTGATTTTCGGCTGCGGCATGGGCATAGCCGGGGCTGCCATCGCCACAGTAGTCGCTCAATGCTGTATGGCGGTCTATGTCATCTGGCAGCTCCGCAGCGCCAAGGTGGCAATCCGTTTTCACATTTGCCGACCTCAGTGGCCCCTGTGCCGCCGCATTCTCGCCATCGGCTCGATGTCCTTTTTGATCACCATCCTCGACAACCTCATCATCATCCTGCTCAACATCATGCTGCGCCAACACGGTGGTGCCAGCGGCGACCAGCTGATCACCTGCGCCACCGTCGTGCAAAGCTTCCTGAGCATCGTATTCTGCCCGGCGCAAGGCATCATCACCGGCTGCAGCACGATTTTCAGCTACCATTATGGCGCCGGCCATTACCAGAAAATCCGCCAGACCTTTCTCGGCGTCTTTGTGCTCTGCGCCCTCTACATCGGCGTGCTCCAGATCGCTGTGCAGCTGGCACCGCAATGCTTTGTCGGCCTCTTCCTGCCTGAAGGCGCACTGAGCCAGCAAGCCGCCGACAGCCTGCGCCTCTACACCCTGGCTCTGCTTGGCGTGGCGGTGCAGTATGCCCTCGTTGACGGGCTCACCGCCATGGGCAAGGTGCGCTGGGCCTTTCCTCTGTCGGTGTTCCGAAAGATCGTCTACGTCCTCTGCCTGTTTGTGCTGCCAAATCTGCTGGACATCCGCTACATTTTCTCAGCAGGCAGCATCTCCGACGCCATCGGCGCCACCTTCAGTGCCGTGGTCTTTTTCCTCTTCATCGTCCCGCGCCTGAAAAAAGAGCTGACAGCGTCCTTGCCTGAGAGCGCTACCAAAACCATCCTGTCATAAGAAAAAGGCTGTTGCTTCGTGCAACAGCCTTTTTTGATACGGCATGTTATCATCCCTTTTGAACATTCTCCATAAATGTCATCAATAGATGGATTGTTCCTTTCAATTTGTGTTAAGTCATCGTCGATATTATACTATCTATATAAGTTATTTGTTATTTTTTGCTTTACGACACTTCATATGGACATGATCGAAGGAGATGAGTAAAATGTCTGAGGCAAAGAAGATTGAAAAAACCAGTCCCCTTTACTGGGTCCATGTTGTTATCGGTTTGCTCCTGATGATTGGCTTTCCACAACTGGGTCCGTTTGAACCCATCACCGAAGTCGGAATGTGGATCGCCGGGATTTTTTTAGGGATGGTTTATCTATGGTCTGCGCTTGACAGCATCTGGCCAAGTATCCTCGGCTTATTATTGATTGCCTTATATTCTGGCTATACTGGTCCTGAAGTCACTGGATATGCTGCTGTAAAGCAAGTGTTTGGGGCAGCAGTCGGCAGTGACACGGTTATTTGTATTTTATTTGGGATGGTTTTATTTGGCGCCATTCAGCAGTTTGGCTGTACAAAATACCTGGCGCGTTTCTTTTTAACACGGAAATGCTTTATGGGACGTCCATACGTCTTCTTATTTGTTGTTTTTGCCGCGTCATTTTTCATTTCCGGTTTTACCATGCCAATCGCATCCCTGCTCATTTTATGGTCTTTAATGATTGAAACCTTAAAAGAATTCGGCTACAAAAAAGACGATAAAATCATTTGGGTTTCTGTCTTTGGGATTTACCTTGCATCCACCCTTGGCCAGCCACTCTTTCCTTTCCGAGGCGCAGCTTTAGGGATTACCGGCGCTTTTACAGCCATTACCGGCGAAACCGTCAATTACTCATCCTATATTATCTATAATCTGATCATCTCTGCAATCATTCTGCTCATCTTCCTGGCTTTCATTAAATTCATCGTTCGTCCAGATGTCACAAAAATGAAAGCCATCACACCAGAATACTTTAAAAAGAATACCCTGCCGCCAATGAACATTCAGCAAAAAGCCATTTTGATTACGTGCTTTGTTTTTATCTTTCTTTTATTGATTCCAAACTTTCTGCCAGCAGATTGGGCCATTAAACAAATCCTTGAAAGTTACAACTCCATTGGTATCTTCTCGATCTGCCTGATTGTCCTCATGATTATTCCGATCAAAGGCAAATCGCTGTTTGCTTTCAAAGAAATAGCAAAAAATGGCGTATCGTGGGATATCTTCTTCATGGTTGCTGCGGCCATGTATATTTGTAACGCCGTCTCTGATGATGTCACCGGCATCAAACAATTTCTTGTTCAGATCCTGCAGCCACTCCTTGGAAACAAACCAGATCTCATCTTTGTCATGATTCTGATTGCATTCATCATTATTACGACAAACTTTGCCAACAATGCCGGCATGGCCATCATCATTATGCCAATTGTTGTTGCTTTTTCAGGACAATATCCTGATGTTCCAACCACCGCACTCTGCATGACCATTACAATGGCAGCATTTGTGGCACTGCTCACACCTGCAGCATCGCCTTTCTGCGCAATGATGCATGCGAACAAAGAATACATTTCCTTCAAGCAGATTATTATGCTGGGGCTGCCCGTATGTGTCATGGCCCTTATCATCTACACCGTCATCGGATTTCCAATTGCAAAATTTTTGTTCTAATAGCAAAAAAGTCGACAATCACTGTCGACTTTTTTTATTGAAAACCTTTCATCCTACTCAAACACCTCTTGGATGATGTCTATGAAAATCTTTTCAGTGTCTGTTAGCACATAATTCTTTGGATGAATCAGATAATATTCCAGCGGAACATGAAAATCCTCAAAGGGAATGATTTTTATCTTCCCTTGCATGAAATTTTCATCCCCATACAGCATCGATTTCGGCATGGCACTAATGCCAACATTATTGGCAACAAGCTGTTTCAAAACATCTAAGGACGCCACAGTGAGACATGTCTTTCCTTGTTTAAAAACAGCATCATAGTCATCCAGAACGACCGCCTCTTTATAAAACGGATTTGAAGAATGCGGCATAAACTGATACTGTATCAATGGATTGGCCAAAAACTGTTCAACCGTTATTTTATCAAGATTTGCCAATGGCGATGACGCACTGATCAAGCAACATATTTCGTCTTTTCTTAACAGATAGGATGCTATGTCTATCTTTGAACGCGTATGTACGGACTGAATCAACTCTGACGTGGCCGCCAGAATACCATAGTAATGCGGATGTTCCAAATGCGCAATTTCTTTCATATAACAGGCCAAGGCAATGGGTGGCTTCTCTTCAAATACATTGACCTGTGTGGATGGACACAACCGATGAAAGCGAATAAGCACTTCTTGCAAAAAACCACTGTTTAAAGACGGAATTGAAAAGACGTTGATGCCAATGTCATCCTGCTCAACGTCTCCCAATCGCCCCAACTCTTCTATTTTTGCTGTGATTTCCGAAGCAATACAAATGGCTCTTTTCCCCGCTTCTGTGGGATACACACCAGATTTTGTCCGATTCAGCAGCGTGCAGCCCAATTCTTTTTCTAAATTTGAAATGGCAATACTCAGCGTTGGCTGAGTAATAAAAAGATTGTCTGCAGCTTGTGATATAGAGTGCGTTTTCCCAACCTCAACCAAATAGAATAATTGTTGAAGATGCATCCAGAAGACTCCTTTTAGCAAATGACATACTTAACTTCTTTTATACATTCATTCTAAGTATACTAAAAAAGAGGCTGCCGCACAAACGATATTTCCGTTTGTGCGGCAGCCTCTTGGTATGCGCGCTTCAATCGTCGAACGTATAGAGAATATCCTGTGCCACTGGCGTATAGAACGCCTGACGCAGTGCTTCGTACGACAGGTCTTGCGCCAAAAGCCACATGAGCTTGGTGACCACCGCTTCGATGGTCATGTCCCACGCCTGCATGACGTCGTAAGCCGCCATGGCTTTACGCCCGACTTCGTAAACGCCCAGGTCGCTGCCTTCGAGCATGGCCTGGGTGGCCACCACCACATGACAGCCACGTTCTTTCAGGCTTTGGAGTTTTTCCAGGAAGTTGCGCTGATCGGCGAACGGCAGCCCACCGGAGCCGTAGCTCTCAATGACCACCGCCCGATAATGTTCACCGATGTAATCGAGGATGCCAGGGTCCATGCCGGGAATCAGCTTGAGCAAAAACACCTCTGGCAGCATCTCATGGTAGAAACTCACCGGCTTTTCATCGTGGAACGTCATATACTGGACGATGCGGCCTTGATCGACAAGCGCCACTTCCGGGTAGTTGATGCTGGAAAAGGCTTCGTAGCTTTTTGTTTTCAGTTTCTTGGCTCGGGTGCCTAGGATGACACGTCCTGAGAATACCACAAAAACACCGCCGGAACGCTGCTGACTGGCGAAACAGAGCGCATCCAACAGGTTCTTTTTCGCATCGGTAATCGGCGCCAACAATGGTTTTTGAGCGCCCGTGAGCACGATGGGCTTATTGGCATGCTGAATAAGATAAGACAAAGCCGCTGCCGTATAGGCCATGGTGTCAGTGCCATGGGTGAGGACAAAGCCATCGTAAGCCTCGTAATGATCTTCAATGGTTTTAGCCATGAGAAGCCACTGTTCAGGCTGCACGTTGGTGCTGTCAATATTCAAAAGCTGCACCGTATCGACAGTGCAGAATTGCGCCGCTTCCGGCACGCTTTCATACAATTCCTGAGAGGTAATGCCTGGCGCCAGCCCTTGCGCCGTCTTGGTCGAAGCAATGGTGCCGCCGGTGGCAATGAGAAGGATCTTTTGCACGTTGCTGCTCCTTTCCTATCAATGGTCAATATGACTCATTATAGCTTTTTCGACGCCGGGCGTAAAGAAAAATCCCAGCAAAACAGGACCATCACTCACAAAGCCGCAGGCATCCACTGCCTGCGGCTTTGCAATCCGTTACACTATGGCTTTGTAGCGCGTTTTAAGAAAACACGCCGAACACCTTAGCGCGCCTGATCTTCAAACGCCTTCAATTCTTCCACATACAATTCGCCTAAAGGACTCAGCGGCATGGCTTTCTGCTTGATGTAGCCAATGGTCATGGTTTCGTCGCTGTCCAGCGGCAGCGCTGTGTAATCGCCGCCGTTGAGCTCGGCACAAATAAGGCCGGAACACAACGTAAAAGCATTCAATCCGCGCATCATGTTCAGACAGGTGGCGCGGTCGTCGGCCTTGATGACGCGCTTGTAATGATAGGTGCTGAGGATTTCCTCCGCCAGATAGAACGCGTTGTTTTCTCCCTGCTCAAACGACAGGCAGGGATATTCAGCCAGATCGTCCAACGTTAAAAGATCGCGCCCTGCCAGCGGGTGGCCTTTCCAGAGATACACATAGGCGTGGCAGTCAAACAGTGGCGTAAACGACAGCCCTTTTTCATGCAGCACCTTCATCAGCACCCGTTCATTGAAAGCATTGCGATAAAGCACGCCAAGCTCACTGTCAAAGCGGCGCACATGCTCGATGACCTCATAGGTTTTCGTTTCATGCACGGCAAACTCATACTCATCCATGCCAAACCGCTCCACCAACCGCATGAACGCCTGCACCGCAAAGGAATAGTGCTGCATCGACACAGAAAACCGCTTGCGCACCGGCGCCCCGCTGAGATAGCGCGCATCGATCAGCGCATACTGTGCCATCAGCTGACGCGCATACCCCAGGAATTCATTGCCAGCCGCCGTCACTGTAATGCCTTTGTTGCTGCGGGCAAAAATGGTAAAGCCCAACTCTTTTTCCAACTCGCGCACCGCCGCCGACAAACTTGGCTGAGAGATAAACAGCGCCACTGCCGCTTGATTCATGGAGCGCTTGTCGGCAACCATGAGCACATACTTGAGCTGCTGCAGCGTCACGCGCTCACATTCCTTTCATGGCTTCGAGGCGGTTCAGCGCCGCTTCCAGGGTAGCATCCTGCTTTGCAAAATGGAAGCGAATGAGGTTGTTGACCGGTTCATTGAAGAAACTTGAGCCAGGCACAGCACCAACGCCAACATCCTTGGCCAAACGTTCGCAGAACGCCAGATCCGTTTCATCTTTATGCAGGAAGCGCGTCACATCCACGAGCACATAATAAGCCCCTTCCGGCTCGATGAAATCCAGTCCGATGTCGCGCAAGCCCTTCAGGAAGAGATCTTTCATATGGGTATAGTGGGCCTGTAGCGCTTGATAGTAATCATCGCCGAAACGCAAGCCAACGACCGCTGCTTCCATCAATGGCGCTGCTGCACCAACGGTGAGAAAATCGTGCACTTTCTTGACACGATCGATGATCACTGGTGAAGCGATGACATAGCCCAGACGCCAGCCGGTGATGGAATACGTTTTGGACAGGGAGCTGCAAATAATCGTGCGTTCACGCATCCCCGGCAGCGTTGCCAGATACGCATGTTCATACGGTGCATAGACAATGTGTTCATACACCTCATCGGTAATCACATACGCATCGTACTTAATCGCCAGATCGGCAATCACGGCCAGCTCTTCGCGGCTGAACACCTTGCCGCTTGGGTTGGCTGGATTGCAGAGAATCAAGGCCTTGGCGCCCTGGCGGAAGGCATCTTCCAACACCTCCGCATCAAAGCGGAAAGTTGGCGGAATCAGCGGCACATAGATGGGTTCCGCGCCAGAGAGAATGGCGTCGGCGCCATAATTTTCGTAAAATGGCGAGAATACCACCACTTTGTCGCCAGGGTTCACCACACACATCATGGCTGCCATCATGGCTTCGGTGCTGCCACAGGTGACCACGATCTCTGTATCAGGATCAACCGTCATACCGGAGAAATGTTTCTGTTTATCCGCCAACGCTTCGCGGAAGTTCTGCGCACCCCAGGTCAGCGCATACTGATGAGGTCCTTCCTGGGCCACTTCTGCCAAACGTGCCGTCAATGCCTGCGGCGGATCAAAATCCGGAAAGCCCTGAGAAAGGTTGATGGCGTCGTATTGGTTGGAAATTCGTGTCATACGGCGAATCACCGAATCGGTGAAGCTTGCCGTTCTATTGCTCAATTCACGCATGAATGCTTGCCTCATTTCTAAGTGATTTTTTTTGGTAAAAAACGCTGCTCCCACAGGGAACAGCGTATTGCTATCTACTAAATAATATGCTTTTCATAGGAATTGTGCAAGCCTTTTTCACCGCTCACGCCTCAACCTGCAGTTTTTCGAGCATCTCTGTCAACAGCTGGCGCTTCAATGGTGTCATGGCTTCCGGCTTATACACCACGCCCACTTCGCACCACCAGTCAAAATCCCGCACGCGCAGCGGCTTCAGTTGTTTCTTCCATTCACCGCCGCTGTTATAGGCTTCTTCCGGCATGGTGGTGACACCATCGTTGGCCACGAGATAAAGCAGCCGATGTTTCGGGTTGCTGATGATCTCCACATCCCGCTCATAGCCATACGACGCCAGCAATCGGTACACATGATCCACACTGTGACGGCTGCCGCCCGTCACATAGGGATAGCGCAGCACATCGCGCATGGTTACACCCTCCTGCTTATGCAGCGGATGCGACGGCCGCGCATAGATTCCTACATAGTCGCTGAAACAATTCTCATAGGCCAGCCCGCCGTCACGAATACGCGCCATCAATGCCTCCTGGTCGTTGCAGTACATCATCACCACCCCGAAATCCAGCGTACCATCGCTGACCTTGGTGACAATGTCGGTGCTGAACAGCTCCACCACCTGTATTGTCAGGTTTGGATACTTTGTTTTCAGCGGCAGCACCAGCATAGAAAACACCTTATTGCCATAATATCCCGAACCGCCAACCGACAGTGCGCCAACCACACTCTCATCCACCGTTTGCTGCAGGTTGCGGATTTTTTCGATATCTGCCACAATTTCTTTTGACAACCGCAGCACTTCGCGGCCATTCTCCGTAAACACCACGCCGTCCTTCTTGCGTTTGAGAATTTCATAGCCCACTTCGTCTTCCAGTTCACGAATCGCCTTGCTGATCGACGGCTGTGTCATATACAGCTTCTCCGCCGCCTCCGATAAACTGCTGCAATGCTCCAGCGCCACAATCATCTCAAATTGATTGAGCCGCATGCGCATCCCTCCTTTTCATGACTTCTAATAATAACAGTATAGCAAAAATCGCCACCATAACATAGCAATGCCGGACAAGCTGGTCATAGAAAAACAATAAGCCAACCACCAGCGTTTTCTCTTGACACCGTTTCCTGTGAATGCTATGTTAAAATACAGAACACGAATAAGCTACGACTAACCTCCGGAGGTTCTCCTATGAAAAAACGCCTTATCGCCTGCATTCTAACGGCAGGCCTGCTTTTAAGCGGCTGCGGAACAGATGGTACGCCATCGTCGTCAACCGCAGAAACAGATGCACAGACCGCACAATCCCAGGAATTGTACGCCATGGACACGGTCATGACACTGACTGCCTATGGTCCTCAAGCCGAAACGGCCCTGGCCGATGCCGCTGACGAGATCGAGCGGCTGGACGCGCTCTGGTCGATTTCCAGCAGCGACGGCGAGATTGCGCAGCTCAACGCCAATAAGCAGGCTGTTCTGTCCGAGGACACCATCACCCTGCTGCAACGCGCCCAGGAGCTGTCTGCCTCGACTGGCGGCCTTTTTGCCTGCACGATTGAGCCGGTCATGGAAGCCTGGGGCTTCACGAACGGCAATTACACCGTGCCAGACACAGCCACGCTGCAATCGCTGCTGGCCCATGTTGATGACACGCAAATTGCCATTGATGGCAGCACCGCCACCATTCCTGCTGATGTGAAGGTGGATCTGGGCGGCATCGCCAAAGGCTTCACATCAGACCGCGTCATGGCGCTGTTCGCCGCCGATGGCGTAAAAAGCGGCATCATCTCCCTTGGCGGCAATGTGCAGACCCTTGGCACCAAGCCCGACGGCAGCCTCTGGCGCGTAGGCATTCAGGACCCGAACGACAGCAGCGCCATCATTGCTACCATCGAGATTGCCGATAAGGCGGTCATTACCTCCGGCGGCTATCAGCGCTATTTTGAACAGGACGGCACGACCTATCACCACATCATCGATCCCCGCACCGGCATGCCTGCCGACAGCGGCCTGACTTCGGTGACAATCGTTTCAGACGACGGCACGCTCGCCGACGGCCTTTCCACCGCGCTTTTCATCATGGGCAAAGAAGCGGCACTCGATTATTGGCGCGCCCATCGCGATGATTTTGACGTCATTCTTGTCGCTGATGATGGCAGCGTCACCATCAGCGAAGGTCTTGCCGATTGCTGCACCTTAAGCGACGGCAGCACACCGGAGGTGGCGCAATGATGCACAGAAAACCCTGGCTGCGCTGGGTGCTCATCGCCGGCCTCATCCTGCTCGTTGCTGCAGCAGGGCTGGCGGCATGGTGGTGGCAGCGCGGCAAAAACGAGGTCATTGCCACCATTTACGTCAACGATGAAGTCTACGCCAGCTACGATCTCAGCACCATCACCGACACCGAAACTTTCACCATCGGAGAGCCCGGCGCTCAAAACACGATCCGCGTCTCACCAGAGGGCATCGCTGTCATTGACGCCGACTGCCAGGACCAGGTGTGTGTGCACCAGGGCACCCACAACCACGGACCAACACCGATTGTTTGCCTGCCGCACCATCTCAGCATCCGCTTCAGCGAGAAAAACGCCAGCGACGACAGCCTTGACGCCGTCGCCGGGCAGTGAGGAGGCCTGTCATGTCTCACCTTTCCCATACCCAACGGCTGACACGCCTGGCCCTGCTGACAGCGATCGCCCTCATCCTCTTTATCATTGAGGCGCAGATTCCGCCATTGGTCGCCATTCCCGGTGTGAAAATGGGACTGGCCAACATCATCACCCTGGTGACGCTCTACAGCTTCGGCCGCCGCGACGCCTTGATGGTGCTTTTGGTGCGCGTCTTTCTTGGCAGCGTTTTTTCCGGCCAGATGATGACGCTCGCTTTCAGTCTCAGCGGCGGCCTACTCTGCTATGGGGTTTGTGCGCTGCTCTATCGGCGCATGCCGCTGAAACGACTGTGGCTGTTGAGCATGGTCGGCGCCGTGTGTCACAATATTGGCCAGCTGGCTGCCGCTGCCTTTGTGCTCGGCACGGTGGATGTCTTCTGGTACCTGCCCGTGCTGCTGCTCAGCGGTCTCATCAGCGGCTGTTTCACCGGTCTTGTTGCCGGTGCTGTGCTGGCTCGTCTTCAACACACCCACTGGCAGCGCTCTTAAAAAATAGAAGCGCTCATAAAAAAGCCCTCAGGCTCAAACCTGAGGGCTTTTATCATGCATGGATTTAAGACACCCGCCGCGCCGCCACAAGAAAACGGCCGTTTTCTGTATGATAGCTGCAAGTGGAAAGAATCAGAATCTGCTCACCAGCGTTTGGCGTTACACCGGTGTCGTAGAGGGCGTTGCTCTTGAGCCACCCCACCAACTCCGAAAATTTTGTCTGATCCAGCGGACCAGCGGCATTGTAATAGCGATAGCCTTCTTCGTTGTCGCCAAGAATGCGTGTCTGCACCGCTGCAAAGATCTCATAGCGGCGCATTTCTGTGCGTGTGTAGATGGTGATGGACTGAGCGCCGTTGCTTTTGTAAAAATTGGCATCGGCATACTTGTCCAGCTCGCCAAACATGGTGCCATTGTGCATTTCGTGACCATAGATGATGAGGCAGTCGCTGTCGATGTCGGCACCTTCGGCAATAAAGGGCGTGCCGCTCGCCGACTGGGACTGATCAAAGGCACGACGCAGATAATACTCTGGCGAGGAGGGTGTCCACATCACAGGATAATCGATCTGTGTGCCGCTGACGTTGAGCCAGGCGGCATAATCAGCGTTCTGGCTGTGCAGATTATCATAGCCTGCCGCCAAGGCTTCCGCAGCATTGGCCGCATCTCTGGCGGCAGCCTGCATCTGCGCCTGCTGCTGCGCCTGCAAAGCGGCGAAGGCGTCCGCGGCTTGTTTCTGCTGGTACCAGGTCCAGCCCGCCAACCCTGCCGACACAAGAAAAACACAGGCGCAGAGTGCAAAGAGCACTTTTAATACAATGTGTTTTCGTTTGGCCATAGACGGCCTCCTTTTTGTACAAAAACGGCGGCACGTGCGAAAACGTGCCGCCGCAGAGTGATGAAGCTATTATTTCTTTCCGCGCAGACGGCGGCGGTCGCTAAGCAGCCAAATAGCTGCAATGAGCACCATGCCGCTGAGAGAAATGATGGCGATGGTGGTCCACAAATTCAAATGCGACGTATCGCCAGTTGCCGGTGTGCTGCGGTTGTTCGAGCTGGACTTGTTCGAAGAAGAAGATTTATTGGCAGAGGACGAGGTCTTGCTCGTCGATGCTGCACTCGTGGTGGACTTCTTCGTGTTCGTGATGGTCCAGGTGTTGCCAGAATTGGACTCTGTCTTGGTGTAGCCCGATGGCACATTCAGCTCGTTGACGGTCCATTTATAAGACGCATCCAAACCGCTCCAGGTGTATTTCCAGCCGTTATCGGCGTTCAGCGTCACGGTGCTGCCATACGCCTTGCCGTCGCGATACAGCTGCATCTTTACAGAGCTTGGACGGTCGGAAGACTTATCGTTCTTCCATACTTTGTTCACAGTCACAGAGGTGGTCTTGTTGTCCGTCGATGGCGTGGTCACCTTCTGACCGCTGAAAATTGGCAAGCCCGTGTAAATGATGCCATCTTTTTCATAAGTCACCGTAGCTGTGTAATCGCCATTGTCATTGCGATCCACCGTGACATGCACCTTATAAACCGTTTTGTCATAGGCAATGGCCGAATCGCTGCCTGCCTGCATGCTGATGGTATAGTTGTAGCTGCCTTCTTTGTCGAAGCTCAGCGGATCGAACTTCACGGTGTTGCCAGTGTTTGGCTTGGTCTGCACCACATTGCCCGCTTCGTCTTTAAGCAGCAAGTTGAACACCCCATCACCAGGCGCCTTGCCGTCCAGGCTCACTTCACCGCCCAAAGGCACAGAAGCTGCCTCAGGGTCGTGGGCCGTGGCTGGTGCCTGATACGTTGTCACAAAATCCAGCTGCAGCACAGCGCCCTGGTCGCCCTTCAAATTGATGGCCTTGGCTTCGCCCGGTGTGAACCCTTCGGTTTCACCGCTTAAAACAGGCTGCAGCACATAGTTTTGTTCATCATCAAACAACGCAAACGCCAGCGTCCCGGTGGCATCGTTCATGTTATAGGTTGCCAGCGGCTGGCTGCCTGGCGCTGCATTGGCCGCATAGAGAGCGAATGACAAGGCTGGCGTTTTCACGCCGCTCAAGACATTGCCCTTGCTGTCCAGCCAACGGTGGTTGACCTTGACAGTCACAGCGGCCTGCTGCCCTGCAGACGTTGCCACAAGGTTGGTCATCTTTTGGCCGTTTGTGCCCTGAGCACCACTGCCATCATAAAGATCCAGGCCAAAATTGGCTGGTGCTGGATTTTTCTGAGCCGATGCCAACAGCGCCGTCACATCATTGGCTGCTGCCCCGCTGACTGCGCGGCTGTCGGTCACACGCCAGATGGCCTGCTGCGTCACCGCCATATTGCTGAGCTGGCTCACCACCGCACTGCTCACCCCGGCCTGGCCGAGTTTGGCAAAATCGCTGGCGCCCTTCCAGGTGCCGCCGAAATACGGATAGCCATTCCAAACCACGTTCAACACATCCTGCTTCACCGTCGATGGGTTCAGCGCCTTGTCCATCAAAGCCGCCCAATCCTGGTTCACGGTGGCGGTCAATTTCTTATAGCCGCTGCTCCCCTGCGCAGAAGGCATTTGACGCGCAGCATTCAGCGCATACGCCAACACGCCTGCATCACTGCCGCCCTTCACACGCAATTCCTTCATGCCATCCACAGGCGTCACCGTGCTCGGCAGCGCCGGTGTGCTGTCATAGGCTGTATAACTCTTGCCATCGCTCACTGGCGCGGCAACAGCAGCCAAGCCAGGGCTCACAATACTGCCCACAAAAACCAGCAGCGTCAACCATGCAATCCATTTCCTTTTCATATCGCTCATCTCCTTTAAATTGAAATCAAAATGTTTATTAGCAGCGATAAATCGTCTGATTTCTCACATTATACCCGATTTTTAAGCCCCAGGCAACGAATCATTAAGACATTACGACAAATTTAAGGTTTTATACTTTTGACGCCTAACAAAAAAGCGCCTGCACAATCGCAGGCGCTTGTCGCGTCATCTTACATGCGCTTCACGGCGTCTTTTGCCAGCACCGAGCGCTCACATTCATCGCTGCTCATCGTCACCTGATAGCAATACGGACTGTCCTTCATTTTTTCCGCCGCATAGCTGAGCCCATTGGTGCGGTCGTCCAATAGCGGATGATCGATCTGATTCGGATCGCCCAGGAGGATGATCTTCGTGCCAGCGCCAGCACGGGTGATGATGCCCTTCGCCTGCTTCGGCGTCAGGTTTTGGGCCTCGTCAATGACCAGGTACGTCTTCGTCACTGAGCGGCCGCGGATGAAGTTCAGCGCCTGCGCGCTGATGATGTCGCGGGCAAAGAGCTCCTCCACCTTACCTGCCAGGCTGCGTTCATCGCGGAAGCGTTCGCGCTCGTTCTGATCGACCAGCAGCTCCAAATTGTCAATCGCCGGACGCAGAAGCGGCGCAATCTTCTCCGACTCATCCCCCGGCAGAAAACCGATGTCATCGTCAAAATGCACATTCGGGCGGCTGATCAAAATGCGCCTATAGGCTGGCTCTTCCTGCTCCATGATGGCGCTGAGCCCGCAGGCCAGCGCATAGAACGTCTTCGCCGTGCCGGCAATGCCCTTAATGATGACCAGCGGCGCTTCCTCGGCGCTCGCCATCAGCGCCTCCTGAATGAACGTCTGGCCAACATTGCGCGGCGTCACGCCATAGGGATGCTTTTTCTTGAACTGCAGCGGCACAATGGCGCTGCCGTCAAAACGCGCCAGCTGCGTCTTGGCGTGGGACTGATCCGCGTGCAGAATCAAAAACTGATTGCGCACCAAATGCACCGCCAGCCGCGTGCCATCCTCGTCCACCTGATACACCTCATCCGCCGCCAGCGTGCGTTCCGGAAACTGCTCAAAGAGCGCCTCCTCCACATACACCTCGGCGCGGCCTGTGTACTGCTTGTCGCTCTCCGGCGCCTGCTCCATCCGATAATCCTCTGCCTCAATGCCCAGCATCTGCGCCTTAATGCGCACAACAATGTCCTTCGTCACCAGAATCACCGGCGCCTCCTTGGCACGGATGCCCAGGCAAACCTTGAGAATGCGGTTGTCATTCTTGTGATCGGGAAAGCCCTCCGGCAATGGCACATCCACGCAGTTGATCTCCAGCCGCAGCGAACCGCCGCCTGGCAGCGGCACCCCTTCGGTGAGGCTGCCTTCCAAACGCAGGCCCTCCAGATAACGGATACAGGCACGGGCATTGGCGCCGCGCTCACCGTCGCTTGTCTTCAGCGCGTCCAGCTCCTCCAGCACAGCGATTGGCAGCACAATGCGGTTGTCCTCAAAGGACAGCAGCGCCCGCGGGCTCTGAATCAGCACATTCGTATCCAGCACATAGGTCTTTTGCATAGCAGGTCGTCTCCTTTTCGTCTCACAAAGCAACAAAAAATGGCCTCACCACTCAGCCCCAGGCGCAGCAAACACGCACCCGCAATCGGCAAGCAGCATAGGCCATCACTCCTACAAGAAGATTTCAACTTCAGTGTACAAGATCTTTGTATGGTCCACTAGCGCACTTCTGTTAACGCTGGGTTAAACCTGCACAGAAAAAGCGCTGCCGGATTGCTCCGACAGCGCCCATCCTAAACAGCCGCCTAACTCACATCAGGCTCATTCTTCATAAGGCACACCGTGCAGCGCGCACAACTCGCGTTCCACTTCATCCCAATCGATCTCTTCGCGGTCGCCCGTCCAATTTTCAACGGTTTCATCCTGATAGACAATCCATTCATACTCATGACTGCTTGTCGCTTCCTGCATGTCCTCATAGAACCATGCATCCACATCGGCATTGTCCGGCCATACACGCATCAGAGATTCCGGCAGCAGATGCTCTTTTTCCGGAATACGCTTCAGCGTGCGGTTGACAATCGAGCACGCCTCAGCGCGGGTGATCACATCGTTCGGCTGGAAACTGCCATCTTCATAGCCGCCAATGATGCCATGCTCTTTGGCCGCCTGGATGGCGTCCGCATACCATTCGTCCCCCTGAATGTCGATGAACGAGCCCATCTCATAGTCCACGCTCTTTTCTTCAAAGAAGCGCACAGCGATTGCCGCAAATTCGGCACGCGTGATCGGCGCGTTTGGCTGGAAGCTGCCATCTTCGTAGCCGCCAATGATGCCCATGGCGCTGAGGGTCGACACCGGCGTGTTGAACCAATCGCCTTTGTCAACATCAGTGAAGCCGTTGTCCTGGGTCCAGTTTTCCGCCCGCGCCTCGTCCGTCAGCAAACGATAGAAAATCGTTGCCACCTCAGCACGGGTGATGTTGCCCTGCGGCTTCACCGGCCAGAGACTCTCATCATTTGTTGGCGCGCCAGTGCGATAATCTTCCGGATAGCCAACAATGTAGGAATAGTGGTCCGTGGTGTTCAGCATTGGCGTGTCGCTGCCATCCGGCGGATTGCCTGGTTCATTCTTTTCCCATCCAGCATAGACCACCTTATCGCTGTCCATGGTCACTTCTGTGATCTTATCCGTCAGTTCAGGATCGGAATACCACCCGGTGAAAGTGTAGCCATCTTTTACTGGTTCTTTGTCCAAATTCACTTCTGTGCCTGGTTCATAAGTCTCGTCGTCATACGGCGTACCACCATTGGACACATAGTGCAGGGTATACTCTTTGTCAGGGTCAGGAGCGGGCACATCAGGGTCCTTTTCCCATCCAGCATAGACCACCTTGTCGCCATCCATGGTCACTTCTGTGATCTTATCCGTCAGCTCGGGATCAGAATACCAACCAGTGAAGGTGTAGCCATCTTTCACTGGTTCTTTGTCCAGATCAACCTCTGTGCCTGGTTCATAGGTCTCGTCATCGTATGGCGTACCACCGTTGGACACATAGTGCAGTGTATACGCCTCATCAGGGTCCGTGCCTGAATCTGGAGTGACGCCTGGGTCAGGCACCGTTCCTGGATCAGGATCGGTGCCGGAATTATCTTTTTGCCAGCCAGCGTACACCGTCTTGTCGCTGTCCATGGTTACTTCTGTAATCTTCTGAGTTAAATTTTCATCCGCATACCACCCGGTAAAGGTGTAGCCATCACGGACAGGAACTTTGTCCAGAGTAACTTCGGTATCAGGCTTATAGGTCTCGTCCAGATACTCTGTACCACCGTTGGACTCATAGTGCAGGGTATAGTTCTGATCTGGATCGGTGCCGGTATCCGGATCTGTTGTGCCACCATTGGTCTCCCACACCAGTACAAATGGTGAAAAGCCTGCTCTTGGCACATCAAATTTGATGTGCGTACCCGTGTTGATGATGCTTTCTCGTTGAATGGTCCCACCTGCAATACTGCTTCCGTTGATAATATCGGCAATATCATCGACAGCTTCCTCGCGGTGCAAATTTTCATCTGTATAGTGCAGCAGCTCAAATCGGGTATTTCCGTCGGTTCCATCAGGCAGCGGCCAGTATACGGTGACGGTGTTGCTGGCTGCCACCCACACATTGCCGTTGCTGGTATCCACCAGATCCAAATATTTGCACTGATAGTGACGAGTGCCGCCAGAAAGGCTGGTCTGCCCGAGACCGTTCAGTACCTCATTTGTCTTTTCTTCTAGAAGCTCGGTGTTGGAACTACCGCTGGTTTCAATGATATCGTCAAACAGCAGCTTGACTTCAGATGTATTTACCACCTTGACGGGATCATTGTTAATGTAGTAAATGGTATCATCAGGTGCCACCACGCCGGGCTTCTCATCCGCAACAGCATCTTCATTCTCTACCACGTCGCCATACTGCACTTGATCCGTGGTGCTGCGAATGGTAAGGATGGCAGTGCCGGCAGCGACCTTGTACGATTGCTCGTTGTACTCCAACGTAACATACCCTGCATCGATACTGTCACCATAGACCTCCATGGTCAAGTCCTGATCCAGATAGTCAGAGATGACAAAGTCATCTTCAGTGACAACGGTGCCGTCCGCCTTGATAAACTGCATCCGGACGTCCGTTCCGCTGTTCGGGTCAGTCGGCTCAAAGCGGTAGATGCCGTGGGTTGCGTCTTCATCTTTGTCATAGGGGACAATGTTCCACTCTCGTTCATCATCTCCGTTTTTGTATTTCAGCGTCGCCTTGGTGGGATCAAAGGTATCCTCGTCCACACCCTCCGGTGCAGAGATGGTAAAGCCTGGTTCTGGGAAACCATTGGTGGATTGCAAACCTTTTCCGTCCTCGTCAATGGCGCCGTCATAGCCGTCGCCGCCCATGTAGATGGTGACCGGAGCGGGCGCGATGACCGCAGTATCCTCGTTCAGTTTGTAATAAAAGATGATCTCGTTGTTTTTACCAGCCACCAGTTCGACGGTCTGATACTTGCCATTGGTCAGGTCATCCGTTGCCAACTCATAGCCAGAGACGTTTTCGGCTTCTTCTGTGACGACGGTCAAATCTGTATCATTTACTTCTTTATCCGGATAAACCGAGGTAGTAGTGCCCTCCAGATAGTAGTGCACGGTGTAGTCCCGCGTAGGGCTTGGCGAGTAGTAAAAGATGATGACATTCTCTTTGCCTTCCTTCAGGACAAGGCTCTTGACACTAGCATCCGGCAGCATGTAGATTTCTCCTCCAAGCTGCTGCATGTAGTTTCTATATTCATCATCCCCCATGCCCAAAGCGCGGTCGGTGATGGTGTCGCCTGGCTTGCCAGTGCCATTGCTTGTAGCGAATGGTTCATTTTCACCCACTACAATGTGCTTTACAGTATAACTGGCTTCTCCTTCCTGCCGCCATACAGCATGAAGCTCGGTGTCCTCGGTGATCTCCTGATCGAAAGACCAGCGAGCACCATCTTCATCGTACCAGCCAACAAAGGTACAGCCATCCTTGGTAGGCGGTGTAGGTTCGGCGACCGGAGTGCCGTGTTCTACCTTCTGATCTTCCACGTCTGTACCACCATGAGAATCAAACGACACCGTGTGCTTGGGCTCGCTCCACACTGCGTGCAGGTAGACATCGGCGGCAGGCATGGTCATATCCTCGTCTACCATTTCGATTTCCCCATCGGGCAGCTCATCGCCGGTGGAGAGACACCAGCCCAGGAAAGTTCTGCCCCTGGCCAAATCCTCCGAAGGCTCATACTTTAGATAATCCGCCAACGGGGCTTCGTAGTAGATGTCACTTTTTGTTGCACTTTGGATCAGAGTATTGTCGCTGTAGAAGGACAGATCATATTGCTGCCGGACGAAGTGCAGCTCAGTGTCGGTAAGGATCATTGTCGGCAGCTTTACCGTTCCAGTGCCAGTATAATTGGCTTCAACCTCCGTCCAGTATCCTGTGGGCCAGTTTTTATATCCAACAACGTTAGGATCATCACTTTGCACCGGATACAACGAAGGGCCGCTTTCGCCCACCGGCCACTCATCGTCCACTTTTTTAGACCGGTATTCGCCGCCTACGATGGTAAAGCCCTCGATATTATCTGTGACATTAAAGGTAGCATCTTGGTAGGTGAGCGTCAAAGTACGTGCTCGAACAAGCGTATAATCCTCCGGATCATCCAAATCCTGAAGATAGTAATCAATGTGGAAAACATTCACGCCTTCTGCATAATATGGGTAAACATTGATCTCACGGCTGCCGGGTTCATCTTCCATATCGAACTTTCGATTCTCATAGTTATGAATACTGGAAATACCATGATCATCCTCAATCTTTCCCTCGTTGTTTGCCCAGGACGATTGTGCCGCCCAGAGTATATTGACATAAAAGTAATCCTCCCATTCCTCCGGGCAAAGAGGATCGTAGTATTCTATCAGTTGCTCTACTGTAGGGAAATTATCGGGGAAAGACGAGCCATAACGTCCTTCAAAGCTCAGCCAAATATCATCCGTATTGTCCTGGTTTGGCAGTATTTCATCGCGGTATTCGCCCCAAGTGGTGCTACTGCGCATAGGCGTTTTATGCAGCTTAATACTCCAGATCTCCCGGTCATAGTACAGCTTGAGAATCGCCTGACCATCGGCGGTAACGGTTGTATCCACACAGTGAGAATAGTCAAAGCCATAGAAATCCTCACCTTGCCCTGTTGCAATGGAGATGCCTTTTTTCTGATCGTCTTCAGATGCCGTAACCGTACTCCCGGTGGTTGCCTGACGCACTTCATCCATGCCGTCGTTGCGGGTGTAGCCATCGCCCTCGGTATCCTGAAAATAGTATTCCACGATATATTCGCTGGTACCGGGTGTCCAGATGGCGTTGATCACCAGGTCATTTTCCGGCATAGTGATAAGAGGCTGGTCTTTATCATCGTGTACCCCGTCGCCATTCCAGTCCCAGCCAGCAAAATCATAGCCGGGACGTTCTGGGGTAGCTTCTTCTCGATTGGTCGTTTCTGTAGAAATATTTGTTCCGGCCTCCTCAACGATAGGCGCTACATAGTCGCCGCCGGTGCTGAATACGATGCAGGGCTTGACCGTCTCAGTGTAATAGACATTCAGCTCCGCATTCCCGTCGGCGGTAATTTTAAGATTCAGAGTGCCGGGATCACGGACATAGCCAGGAAATGTCTTGTCTTCCACCGTGATGATTTCACCCACTGCGTCGGTACCATTAAACGTAGACAATGTTTCTTTTACTGTTCCGTCTATGCTACGGCCAATGTAGTTGATGGTATAGCTTGCCTTTGCATTCTCCGTGGTGTAGTAGACTTGTACGTTGGTGTCCTCGTCCAGCATGCCGCTCACGGTCTGCTGATTGTCATCGGCCACCTTGTAGCCCACCACAGCCGGAGATTCTACATCGTAACTACTGCCTGCTGGCAGGGAAGCCTTATAAGTTGGGGCAATTTTGGTTTCTGTCCCCTGAATGTAGTATTCAATGGTCAATGTTTTTAATCCATTCTCCGATGCCCATGCGGACGGAGACGGCAAAAGAGAAAACAAAAACACAAAAACCATGAATAACGCACAAATTTTTCGTTTCATCACTTTTTCTCCTTTCTTTTTATAGAATGTTCATCTGTTGCCAATGCTCGATAACAACGGCGCAATCTAAAGAACGTTTCGGTCCTCAATCGTGCTTTTAACGGTTTTATAACCGTAGGACCTTCGTTGTTTTACACTGATATGCCCACTGCACACGGGGCAGCCGCAGCATTGGCTGCCGGTGCGGCTGTAGATGACGGCCTGCCATTCGTGGCCTG